>DATHFW010000261.1:0-6861 GCA_035317945.1 Steroidobacteraceae bacterium
GGATATCCCGGTGATTGACCACCACGATTCGGGTGTTGCGCCCCGACGCCGTCGCGCCGCTGCCCAGGAACTGCCGCAAGTCCAGCATGGGCATCAGCGCACCGCGGACGTTTGCCAACCCCTTTACCCAGCTCTTGGCGCCGGGAATGCGGGTGACGACGGCCGGATAACCCAAAACCTCGCGCGTCTCCTCGCGGGCAACCAGGAAAGTCTCGCCGCCCATGCGAAAAGCAACTCCCACCCACTCCTGCCCCGCCTCCGCGTCGGCAACACTGTTCGCCGCCACCGTGCGGCTGCGCTTCTCCAGTTCCTTGAGCAATTCGAATGGTCGGTCGCGCAAGCCGCGCAGACTGGTGTCGGACCCGCTAGTCGTACTCGTCATGTGGCCAGTGCGGCCTGCGCCTTCTCGACTAAAGCCTGCGCGGACACCGGCTTGACCAAGTAATCTATGGCGCCTTGCCGCAATCCCCAGACGCGATCCGTCTCCTGGCCCTTGGTAGTCACCATGATGATGGGGATCAAACTGGTCTCGGGGTCGTTGATGAGCATCCGCGTGGCTTGATAGCCGTTAACGCCCGGCATCACGATATCCATGAAAATGAGATCGGGTTTCATTTCCTTTGCCTTGCGCACGCCCTCTTCGCCGTTTTCGGCGGCGGCGGTCTTGAAGCCGTGCTTCTCGAGCGCCTTTTGCATGACGAATACCTCGGTGGGTGAATCGTCAACAATTAGAATCAGTGGCATCGCGTATTCTCCGTCATTTCCCGACGTGAGCTTCGATCGCGCCCAACAATTCGTCTTTGGTGAACGGCTTGGTCAAGTAATGTTCCGATCCTACGATGCGGCCGCGAGCCCGATCGAACAAACCATCCTTGCTGGACAGCATGATCACGGGAATTTGCTTGAACACCTTGTTGTGCTTGATCAGCGAACAGGTCTGATATCCATCCAAGCGAGGCATCATGATGTCCACGAACACGATGTCCGGCTGATGATCGGCGATCTTGGACAGGGCATCGAAACCATCGACTGCCGTGAACACTTCACAGCCTTCTTTGGTGAGAAGTGTTTCAGCGGTCCGGCGAATGGTCTTGCTGTCGTCGATCACGAGAACCTTGAGGCCCGTGAGTTTAGGCTTGCCGCTGGTGATCATGCTCTCCATTGCGTAGGTGCTGGAATCTTGTGGCTTTTTAACATATCCAGACCTCGCAAGCCACGGTACGGGGTCGACATTTCGAGGCATGCGGGCCCAAACAACGGTGGCCTAGTTCACAGTTTTCCTAAGAGAGCCGGCGGCACCGCTTGCGCTAGACTGGAGGAATGAAAAAGTCGTCTCCAGTGCGTCTCGTCGTGGTCATGGACCCCATCGGAGCGATCAAGCCGGCGAAGGACAGCACCTTGAGGATACTGCTTGCGGCGCAAGCGCGAGGTTGGGAGCTCTTTTACGCCGAGCTGAAAGATCTGTGGCTGCGTGATGGGGTCGCCTGGGGCCGGCTCGCGCCGCTCAAGGTCATGGATGACTCCTCGAGCTGGTTCTCGCTGGGCCGGCCCGCCGGCAGCAAACTCGGCGATTTCGACGTGATTCTGATGCGCAAAGATCCGCCCTTCGACACCGAGTATATCTACAGCACCTATATCCTCGATCGGGCGCAACTGCAGGGCGCGCTGGTTTGCAACCGGCCTCAAGGGTTGCGGAACATGAATGAAAAGGTCTACACGGCCTGGTTTCCCGAATGCTGCGCCCCCACGCTCATCACGCGCGATATGCAGGACATGGGAGAATTCTTGAGCGAGCACGGCAAAGCCGTGTGCAAGCCTCTCGACGGCATGGGGGGCAAATCCATATTCGTTCTCGAGCAGGGCGACAAGAACCGCAATGTCGTGTTCGAAACCTTGACCAACTACGGCACCCGCTACGCCATCGTGCAGCGATATCTGCCGGAAATCGTCACGGCAGGCGACTGCCGCATCATTCTGGTCGATGGAGAGCCGGTTCCATTCGCGCTGCAGCGCATCCCCACGCCCGAGGACAACCGCGGCAACCTCGCGGCAGGCGCCCGCGCGGAGAGCCGGGCGCTCAACGATCGCGACCGATGGCTGTGCGCGCAGATTGGACCGAAAATGCGCGCCGCCGGGATGATGTTCGTCGGTCTGGATGTGATCGGCGACTACGTCACTGAAATCAACGTCACCAGCCCGACCGGAATTCGCGAACTCAACAAGAAACATGCCATCGACATCGGTGCGATGCTGGTGGACGCGATCGGCAAGACGCTGGACGCCGCATGACTTCGGACACCCTGCAAACGGGCGACGCGCTGCAAGGCGGCGACATGCTTCGCACCGGGCTGCCGCCCGCCAACGATCGCATGCTGACCACGTGTTTTCTCGCGGCGCTGTTGCACGGAATCATCATCCTGGGCGTGAGCTTCAGCTCGACCAGCAGCAGCTCGGCGGACGAGGGGGCGCCGGGGCTCGAGGTCGTGCTGGTGAACGATCGCGTGCCCAGCGTCGCGAACAACCCGAATGCCCGCTATTTGTCCCAGCGCAGCCAGTTGGGCTCGGGCAATACGCTGAAGCGCGAGCGAAGTCTGATTCCCAAGTCATCGTTGATGCCCGTCGATCGCTTGGGTGTTCCCAGCGGTGAGGGGCTCGACGCACAGCAGTCCGCTGCGGACACGGGCGCGGAGGAGCTGGTCGCGACGAACAGTCCTTCGCAGAAGATTTTCTACTTCGCCTCTGCCGCTGCAGTCAAGGACACCTCGGAGCTGCCGTTACTGCTCGAGAAGCGGCCGGATCTTGCGATGACGCCGAACGATGACGGCGTTGAGCTGCGTATGCGCGGCGAAGCGAAACACGAACTCTGGATTGCGGCCGACACGCGCGAATCCGACGTCGCGGTGTACCTGGATAGCTGGCGCCGCAAGATCGAGCGCGTCGGCACCATGAATTTCCCGGATGTCGTGCGGCGTGAAAAGCACTCCGGCACCCCGGTCATCGAGGTGACCATCGGCGCCGACGGTAAGCTGCTGCATATCGTCCTCCGGCGCAGCAGCGGACACGTGGAAATCGATGAGGCCGCCATGAGAATCTTGAAATTGGCGGCACCGTTTGATCCATTCCCAAGCGATTTGTCCTCGAAACATGACCAGATACGCATTGCGTACGAGTGGCAATTCTTGGGCGGAGCCTCGCAGGGCGGGGCCCTGTTCTATTCAGAGCCGAACAAGCCCTGACGAACGCAAGACCTACATGACCGACTCAGCCTACTTGACCAACCAACTGCTGATTGCCATGCCGTACATGGGTGACCCAAACTTCGCGCAGACCGTGGCCCTGATATGCGATCACAGTTCCCAGGGCGCCCTGGGGCTGATCCTCAACAAGCCCCTGCCGATGCGCATGGGCGAAATCTTCGAGCAACTGGAAATCACGCTGGACAAAGGGCCCTTGCGGGAACGCCAGGTATTGCGCGGCGGCCCCATGCAAACCGATCGCGGCTTCGTGGTGCACCGGGCTTTCGGCGAATGGGATACGACTCTCAAGGTATCCGATACGCTGCACGTAACGACGTCGCGGGATATTCTGGCGGCGATGGCCCGCGGCCAGGGCCCCGACGAGGCCGTGATCGCCTTGGGTTATGCCGGCTGGGATGGCGGCCAGTTGGAAGCAGAGATTCGCGCCAACGCATGGCTCTGCGCCCCGGTGGACTTGGGATTGATCTTCGATCTGCCGTTCGAATCGCGCTGGCATGCCGCCGGGCGGCTTCTCGGTGTGGAACTGTCGCGAATCATCCCCATCGGCGGAAATGCCTGAGCCTTCGAGACAGAAGATCGTTCTGGCTTTCGATTTTGGCCTGCGCAGGATCGGCGTTGCCTGCGGCGACACCGTCAGCCGCACCGCGTCGGCCCTGGAGGCCGTACCCGTGAACTCGAAGGGTCCTCGCTGGGAAGCCATCGACGCGCTGATGCGCGATTGGCAACCGGACATGGCGGTGGTCGGCCTGCCGTATAATGTGGACGGTTCCGATAGCAGCATGACCGGCGCCGCGCGAGGCTTCGCGGCTGAACTGGCACGCCGCTACACCATGGAAGTTGCTCTGGTCGACGAACGTTACTCGTCGCTCGAAGCCGAGTCTCGGTTGAAAGCGGCGCGCGAATCGGGGCTGCGGCGGCGGCGCGTAGTGAAGAGCGATGTCGACGCGGCGGCGGCCTGCGTGATCTTGGAACGTTGGTTCAGCGAAAAAACATGGAGCCTGCCTGAATGATCCCCGTGGCCGCGAGCGTGACGGATTTGGCTTCAGTCGAGGCGGAGCCGACGAAGTTGGGTATGCTCCCAATGAGGAGGCGACAACGATGAATGAAGACAAATCCGTCCGCTCCCGCAGGGTTGGCTCTGCAAGGGGCGTCTGCGGCGTTGCGCGGCTTGGCCGTGGAACTAACCACGGCCTGCGCCGCGCGCCTTGCATCCGCTCCCTTGCAGAGCCAACGCGGCTCACGCGGATCATTCAGACAGGCTCCTAGGCGCAGATGCGATCACAACAAGACAGCGCGGGGGGCTTGCGCCACCTCATCACGCTTGACGGCCTGACGCGCGACGCGTTGACGTCGATCCTGGATCGAGCGGAACGATACCGCCGCCTGCCGGGGCAGCCCGCCTACGAGGGCCGCGAATTGGCCGGCGTGACCCTGGCGAACTTGTTTTTCGAGCCCAGCACGCGCACGCGCGCATCGTTCGATCTTGCCAGCCGGCGCCTAGGGGCGCATGTCCTCAACCTGGACCTGCACTCCAGTTCGCGCGCCAAGGGCGAGAGCATGCTGGACACGATCTACACGCTGGAGGCGATGAACACCGATGTGTTCGTCATTCGCGATTCCGAAGCGGGCATGCCGGAATTCCTGATCGATCATGTGGCGCCGCATGTATCGGTCATCAGCGCGGGTGAAGCGCACCTGTCGCATCCGACGCAAGGGCTGCTCGATGCGCTGACGATTCGTACCCACAAGCGGCGTTTCACGGGCCTCAAGGTTGCGATGGTGGGAGACATCAAACATTCGCGGGTGGCGCGTTCGGCGGCAACGGCTCTCGGCACGTTGGGAACGACGGATCTGCGCCTGGTGGCGCCGCAAGCGTTGCTGCCGGAGGAAAGCGAGTTTCGCGGCGCTCAGCGCTTCACGCGCATCGAGGATGGCATCGCGGGCGCGGACGTGGTGATGATGCTGCGGATTCAAAGAGAACGCATGGCGCAGGCCGCCGCGCTCGATGATGCCGCGTATTTCAGGGATTTCGGGCTGACGCCGCAGCGCTTGAAACTGGCTACGCCCAGCGTGCTGGTCATGCATCCGGGGCCCATGAACCGCGGGGTTGAAATTGCATCCGAGGTGGCCGACGGCCCGCGTTCGGTCATTCGCGAGCAGGTGAACAACGGCGTCGCGGTGAGAATGGCGGTCCTGGCCGCAATTGCCGCCACGCTGACCCGCCATCGCAGGCCGCTCTAGGACTGTGGTAGCCGAATCTGCGCGACGCCGGCTTGCTCGAGCCTTCGCGCCGCAGCAAGGCACAGGTCCTCGCGCCACGGCGCGCCGATGAGCTGCACGCCCAGCGGCAATTCTGGCTCGCGCGCCGCTGCATCGCCGCCGGGCCAGACAGGCACCGTGCACACCGGCAGGCCGATGCAGGAAATCGGTTGCGTGAGAACGCCGAGGCCTGCCTTGGTGGGAATGCTGCGATCATTGATCTGCAGCATTTCCTGGCCGACGCGCGGAGCGACCACCGGGGCGGCGGCCGCCAGCAACAGATCGAACCTCTTGAACAGCTCCATTGCTTCGCGATAAAACTGCCGGCGTATTCGCTGCGCCTGCACCACCCAGGACGCCGGTATCAAGCTTCCAGCCACCAAGCGGGCCCGCGATGCCGGTCCGAACTCCTCATATTGTTCGATCAAGCGAGGGCGATGCAGTGCGCCGCCCTCGGCGCCGGTAATGATGTAAGCGGCTGCACGCGCCGCTTCGGCGCCTTTCAGCTCAGCCCGCTCCGTTGCGCCCAAGGCCGCGGCTGCCAATTGCACGGCGCGGCGCGCCACCGGATCCGCCCACTCCTGGAACCAGCCGCCGAGAATGCCGATGCGAATGCGCGGCGGTAGTGCCGCCTTGGCCACCGGCTCGACGGCGCGCTGCGCGCACGCGGGATCTTGAGGATCCGGACCCTGCATCGCATCGTAGGCAAGTGCGAGATCCAAAACGCTGCTGCCAAAAGGTCCCACATGATCGAAGCTGCTCACAAAAGGAAAGGTTCCGCTTCTGGGCAGGCGTCCGTAGGTGGGCTTCAGGCCGAATACCCCGCAAAGCGATGCAGGCACACGAATCGACCCACTGGTGTCGGATCCCAAGGATATCGGCACCATTCCTGCGCCCACCGCCGCTGCCGAACCGCCGGAAGAGCCGCCGGCTGCGCGCGCGTGATCGTGCGGATTGCGCGTGGTGCCGTAGTGCGGATTTTCCGTCACGAACCCGTAGGCCAGTTCTTCCATGTTGAGCGCGCCGACCAGCACCGCGCCGGCGCGCTGCATGCGCGCGACGATGGTGGCGTCCGCTGCTGCCGGTGCATTGGATGCGTTCACTTTGGCGCCTGCCAGCGTCACCATCCCTTCGATGTCGAACAGGTTCTTGACTGCATAGGGCACGCCCGCCAGCGGCGGCAGCGGCGCGCCCCGCGCCTGCAGCGCATCGATCGCCGCGGCTTCGCGCTCAGCACGCTCGAACGTTGTGGCGGTGAAGCAGTTTAAATCCGGGTCGCGCGCGTGGATCAGGGCTTTGGTTTCCGCCAACACCGACGCGGCGGTGCGCGCGCCCTTGCCGATTT
>DATHFW010000262.1:0-7350 GCA_035317945.1 Steroidobacteraceae bacterium
CAACGAGCACACGGGCCTGGAGGTCGCGCAGGTCATCCCGACCAAACGCATTCCGAAGACAACCAGCGGCAAAGTTCAGCGGCATCTGTTGGAGCAGGCCTATGTGGAGGGCGAGTTCGACGCGGAGCTTGCGGAACTCAAGGCCCTGCGGGAGATGCGCGGCGGCACGGACCGCGAGGCCGGAGCCGGCCTGGAAGCGCGTCTGCAATCGCTGTGTGAAGCCGCCCTGCCGGGAAAGAGAATCGATGTGAACGACAATCTGTTTGAGATCGGCGCGAGCTCGCTCAAATTGATCGAGATTCACGAAAGCATCGACCGCGATTTCCCGGGTCTGGTCGATCTGACCGAGCTGTTCGACTATCCCACCATCGCGCAGCTGGCCAAGCACTTGGAAGCGAAGCTCAAAGCGACTCCCCCGCGCTGAAGGTATCGCAGCTGTCGATTTTTCCGGAATCGAAGCCGCGCCGGAACCAGCGGACCCGTTGCGCGGAAGTGCCGTGCGTAAAGCTGTCGGGCACCACGGTCCCTTGGCTGCGCCTTTGCAAGGTGTCATCGCCCACGGAGGACGCGGCCTTGAGCCCCTGCTCCAAGTCGCCGGGCTCGAGAATTTTTCGCGCCTGATTGGCCTGCTCGGCCCACACGCCGGCGAAACAATCCGCCTGCAATTCAATGTGCACCGACACCTGGTTGGCGCCCACCCGGCCCGCGCGACGTTCGGCTTGCGCCGCACTATCGGTAATGCCCAACAGGTTTTGCACGTGGTGCCCGACCTCGTGCGCGATGACATAGGCGCGCGCGAAATCTCCCGGCGCACCGAATTCGCGGGCCAGCTGCCGATAAAACGACAGATCGATGTATACCTTTTGATCTCCCGGACAATAGAAAGGCCCTGCGGCCGTACTCGCCAGGCCGCACGCCGACCCCACTTGCCCGCTGAACAGCACCAGCTTGGGCCGGGTGTACACCTTGCCCAATCCCTTGAAATACGCGCCCCAGACAGCCTCGGTCTCCCCCAAGATCGCGCGCACGAAGTCCACTTGGCTGTCGTTGGCGTCCGCCGCGGTGTCGGCGGGCGCTGGGGCGGTCACCGCCTGCGGATCACCGTTCAGCAAACTCAATAACGTCGCCGGATTGATGCCCATGAAGTAGCCGATCACCACGATCACAATGGTGCCGATACCGATGCCGGCGCCGCGCCGTCCAAATCCTGAACCGCGGGCATCCTCGACGTTATCGCTGCGGGGGCTTTCGTCCAGTTTCATAAAGTCTCCGGCGTCGCGTTCGAAGTTCGATGCGTGGATCGACGCATCATAGTCCCGTCAGGTACCGCCGTATAACGGCTTTTTCAACCGCCAACGGCGGTAGGACCACAGCCAGTCGGCAGGGCTCTTGAGCACATCCGCTTCGCACGCGCGCGCGTAGCGCTCGGTCACTTGATTGGGCTCGATGGGCTCTCGCCCGTCCCACAGCGGCAGAAATACCACTTCGTAGTAGCTGCGCCGCACGCGGTGCACACTGGCGTACAGGATGGGAAGGCGCGTGGCGCGCGCGATTTGCTCCGCCCCGATATAGAACGCCGTATCCTGCCCCAGGAACTCGGTCCAATAGCGTTGATCCGTCGACATCGGCGCCTGGTCGGCATTCATTCCGATCGCGCGCACCACGCCGCGGCGCTTAAAAAAATCCGCCAGCAACTCCTTGGCCGGCACCAGCCGCGCCCCGAATCGCGAGCGTAGCTTCAGCATCAAACGCTCCGCCCATTGATCATGCAGGGGCTTGTACGCCGCATCCACGGGATAACCCAGCTGCAGCGCCACGCCATGCAGCAGCCACTCCCAGTTGCCGAGATGCGAGGTCATCAGCATCACGCTCCGTCCGGCATCCAGATACTGGCGCGGGAGCTCCGGGTTGGTGACGCGCATGCGGCGGCGCATGTCGGCTTCCGACATCGACACCGATTTCAGAAGCTCGATCAGTACGTCGCAGAAACTCCTCAAGAACTGCTTGTGGATGTCCTTGCGCTCATCCGCGCTCAAGCTGGGGAACACTTTTTCAAGCTGCTCGCGAATCACATGGTCGCGATGGCGAACGACGTAGTAAGCCAAAAAGTACAAAAACGCGGAAAATGCGTAGAGCGCGGCCCAAGGCAGGCGTGACAAGAGTTTGATCATGGCTACTCGCGGACGGCGTCGTAACCATATTCTAACATACTGTTTCTGAACGGTTTCGCAGCCTGCAAAAGCGAACCGCGGTATCATGGCGAGCGTGAGCACAGCAGAATTTATCGCGCCTGGCCAAGAGCCGCCGGTGGCCGGCGGCACCATGAAAGTGCGCATCGTGCGCGCCGGTCTCGACTCTCATCTCGAGAAAGAGGATCGCGTCGCCGTCGAAGCACCGCTGGAGTACATGCTGCATCATCCCGCACTGGGGCTGGAGCCGGTGTCTTTCGGCACCACCATGAGAACGCCCGGCGACGACGAAAACTTGGCGGTGGGCTTGTTGTATGGCGAGGGCATCGTCAACCGCCTAAGCGACATCGACACGGTCGAGTCGAGCACGCGCCGGCCCAACGTCGTGAATGTGCGCCTGCGTCCCGACGTGCAAATGGAAATACAAACTGCGACGCGGCGCTTTTCGGCCGGCTCGAGCTGCGGTGTCTGCGGCACGACGGGCCTGGACGCCGCCATCGCCCGTGCCGCGGCAACCCGCATCGCTGACACCGGCGCAATCGACTTAAGTCTGCTGTTCAGTTTGCCTGAGCGCATGCGCGGGGCTCAATCCAAGTTCGGCGACACCGGCGGCATACACGCAGCCGCGCTATTCGATTTTTCCGGAAACCTCATCACCGTGGCGGAAGACGTCGGGCGGCATAACGCCATCGATAAACTGGTCGGTGAATTATTGATGGCCGGCCGCCTGCCGCTCAAGGAACACATCATTTTGTTGAGCGGGCGCGCGAGTTTTGAGCTCACTCAAAAAGCGCTGCGTACCGGCGTCGCCATACTCGCAGCCATCGGCGCCCCGTCGAGCCTTGCGGTCAATCTTGCCCTCGCTTCAGGTTTGACCCTGGTGGGGTTTTTGCGAGAAAAGCATTGCAATGTTTACTCGAGTCCGCAGCGTTTCACGGCGAACGCGGAGTGGTCCCGCAAGAAATAGGCCTCCCGCCGGGGCGTTACGCCAGTTGTTCGCGCACCGCGCCGCCCGGCGGCACGACTTTCCGCGGCGCGCCTTTGGATGACTTCGGCTTGGATTTGATCTTGGGCCACCACGGCAGCGCCTCGGTCATGACCAACACTTTTCCGGGCGCCACGGCCGGCCGGTAACCCGGCAGATTCGCCAGAATGTCGCGCCAATCGGCTCCGGCGAGCGCTGCGCACAAACGCTGCACGGCCGTATGCGCCAAGTTAGCCTTCAGGCAGGCGAGGAAATAATTCTCCTCGACCAGCGGCTCAAAATGCAGACCGAATTCGAGCGCGGCGGCCTCGACACCGACGCCGACGTCCGCCAATCCGCTGGCCACGCACAGCGCCACCGCAACGTGCGTTTCCTCAGTGAGTCCGCCATAACCCGGTAAATCCCCGGCCTCGATGGAATGCTCGTGCATGAGATGATCGATGAGCATGCGGGTGCCTGACCCGAGCTGGCGATTGACGAATCGCAGGCGGTGACGGATCACATCGGGAAAGGTGCGGATCAGCGCTGCATGCTCACGGCGCACCATGAGTCCCTGCATGCGGCGCGAACAACCGATCAGCTTATGCCGGCCCGGCTTGAGCAGCGGCTTCAAGGCTTTCGCAAATACCGGCGCCGCGCCGCGCAGTGCCGGCACGTGAAAGCCTGCCACCAGACATTGCCGATCGTTTAATCCCCGCAGCGCATCGGCGCTGCCCTGAAAGCGAATGTCCAAGTGCAGGTCCGCGGTGTCCGCGACGTGCTGCTGCAGCACCGACAGCGCCATATCGTGGCTGGCCTGCACGGTGAGCAGCTGGTGGCGCTGATCGCGGGCTTCGGCAACCACCCGGGAGAGATCCGAGCGCAGCGCTTCGATATGCGGCTGCATGCGGGTGCGCGCCCGCCGTTCCGCCCACAGCAATCGCTCGGCGAACTGCGTGGGCCGCGCTCTTTGGCCCTGCGACCAAATGAGGAGCGGCTCGCCCAGCATCTGTTCCCACTTTCGGAGCGTCCCCCAAAGATAGCGGTAGGAGCATCCCAATTCTTGCGCCGCCTGGCGGATCGACCCGACTTCCAGTACCGCGGTCAGCAGGTCAAACAACGGGTTGCCGAGCGTCGCGCCGCGCTGCTCGCCGGGTTCGAAGCCATAGCGCAAGTGCAGACCAAGCGCAGACTCGGCGTTCTTCGACGTTTTGTTGTACCGCACGCGCGCCCCGGAATTTTAAGGGTTCCTAGGGGGCTAATTGTACAGCTCTGTGGCATTTGGGTAGAACAGCTGTTCGCCATTGATCTTGTAATTGGCTATGTCGCGCTGGCCCTCCGGTGAAACCAACCAATCAATGAATTGCTGGCCTAACTCCCTTTTGACGTTCGGGTACTTCTGTGGATTGACCAGCATGACGCCGTATTGGTTGAACAGGTGCTTATCCCGCTCCACGGCAATGACAAGATCGCCTTTGTTCTTGAATGCGAGCCACGTGCCGCGATCCGAGAGCACGTACGCATTGTCGGCCGAAGCCGTGTTGAGGGCGGCCCCCATGCCCTGCCCAATCTCCTTATACCAAGGGCCCCTGCTCGCGGCGATGTCGATGCCGGCGAGGCGCCACAAATCGAGTTCGGCGATGTTTGTGCCCGATCGATCTCCGCGCGAAATGAATGTCGCGCCTTTGCGCTTGATAGCCGCGAGAGCGGCAAGGATATCGTGGGATCCTTTCACTACGGCGGGGTCGCTGCGTGGTCCAAGGAGAACAAAGTCGTTGTACATCACCGGGTAGCGCTTCACGCCATAGCCTTCGGCCAAGAATTTCTCTTCAGCCGATCTTGCGTGCACCAAGACGACATCCGCATCCCCACGGCGGGCGGTGTCGAGCGCTTGTCCTGTGCCCTGCGCAACCACTTTGACGTCGATGCCCGTCTTGGCTTTGAACAACGGCAGCAGATAGTCGAACAGCCCGGAATCCTGCGTTGAAGTTGTCGAGGCGACAACGATCGACTTTTCCGCGGCGGCGGCCGGGCCGAGCAATGCCATGCCGGCTATGGCGGCAATCGCGGCGGTAAAGAAGCGACGGCTGCGGATGCGTATCCTAGAATCGCGGAGCGTCATACGAGCAAATCTCCTGAAAGAAATTTTCTGGCCTCGGCGGATTGTGGCGCGTTGAAAAAGGACACTGCTGTGGCAGTCTCGATGACGCGTCCCTCGTGCAGCATGACGATTTCTCCGGCCAATCGCCGAGCTTCACCCAAATCATGGGTCGACATCACGACTTTGATGTTTTGGGCGACGATGGATTGGACCACATCCTCAAAAGCCTTGGTCGCCGTCGGGTCAAGACTCGCCGTCGGCTCATCGAGAAACAATACGGCCGGATCACGCGCAAGCGCGCGCGCCAAGGCAAGGTGCTGCTGTTCCCCACCCGACATGCGCCGGGCCGGACGCCCGCCGAGCCCATCGAGCCCCACTGTACGAAGCAACTCCTCAACCCGCCCGTCGAGAAAATTGCGGGGGACCGAGGCCGCTTTGAGCGCATAGCGAATATTGCCGGCGGCACTGCGCCGCAGCATGGTTGGACGCTGAAACATGAAGCCCCGCCGGGACGGCGGATGCGACTCCCGTCCCGCCCAGGTAATCCGTCCGCTTGAAGGCGCGAGCAGGCCCATGGCCATTCTCAGGAAAGTAGTTTTCCCTGAGCCATTCGGCCCTATGAGGACAGTTGGGCTGCCTGCCGTGAGCACCAGGTTGATGCGATCGAGTATGGTCACGCCATTTGCGGTGAAGCTAACGTCTTCGAACGCGATCGGCAGCTCAGCAGGCGGCGAGTCCACGCTGGTTGTACACCCGGATTTTTACTTGGGGCTTCAGTTTAAGGCAGTGAAGGTGCGTCGAAGCCGTGTTGCGCCAGAATTTTTTGACCCGCGGGCGACAGAATGTAGAGCGCAAACTGTCCTGCTTGATCCTTATTCGCGCCTGCAAGGACGGTAAGGCCATAGCGGACCTCGACGGCCAACGTCGGCGGCAAGGGAATGATTGTGATGCCCGGAGACTCCTTCGTCATGGCGGGAGCGCCCGTGCAATAGGAGAGGAAAATGTCCGCGCGCTTTTCCTGGAACAGCCAGACGACGGCATTGGTCGCAGTCGGGGGAACCGCAAGCGATCCCGGAACATTGCCGATCTTGACCGCCTTGGCTTCGAGCGTGGCGCGGCTGCCCGGCCGCTGTAAATCGGCCTTTTGAAACATCGCCCAGGCATAGTCGCCTGCGGGATCATTGATCGGCGTGGACGTGCCAATCTTGATGGATGGGTCGAGCATCGTTGCCAGCAGCGTCGCAGGCGTCGCTTTCAGCCCGGGCCGAAGCAGCGCGCACATGTGATTACGGGCGAACAGCACGGTGGGGCCCGCCTTTCCGGCATCGGTGAGCGCCTGCGGGTTGCCCATATCGGCAGACGCGAAGACATCACCGGCCTCTCCCTGGGACAGACGGTCTTTTAGACCGCCCGACCCCCCAAATACCGCTTCCACGCGCGTGCCGTAGCTGTCGGAATACGCCTTCGCGATGTCCGTCATGGCGGCGCGGAGGCTGCCTGCGGCGTGCAGGCGCACCACGCTCGTATCCGCAGCCGCTGAGGATACCGCGACCAACGCGGCGATCAATGTTGATAAAATGCGAATCATAATTTCTCCAAACGCATCATCCAACCAGCCGCTCACCGGCGCGCCGCGCCATCCACGCGGCTGTGTTGATGCCGAATATAATGGCCATGAGCACAATGCCCAGTCCGACCGCGAGCGACAGATTGCCCTTCGACGTCTCCAACGCGATCGCCGTTGTCATGGTACGGGTAAAGCCGTCAATGTTGCCGCCGACGATAATGACGGCGCCGACCTCCGCTGCCGCCCGCCCAAATCCGGCGAGCATGGCGGTCACGAGACTAAAACGTGCTTCCCATACCAGCGTTGCGACACGCGCCATCGGCCCGATATTCATGGCGGTCAGCTCATCTCGATACTCAGCCCACAGATCCTCGATCGTTTGGCGTGCCAGCGCCGCGATAATCGGCGTGACCAGAATGGTTTGCGCCACAATCATGGCTTGGGGAGTAAAGAGAATCCCCAGAGAGCCGAGCGGTCCCGAGCGCGATAGCGCGAGAAACACCGCGAGACCGACAATAACTGGCGGCAG
>DATHFW010000263.1:0-11030 GCA_035317945.1 Steroidobacteraceae bacterium
CGCTTCCGCGAGCCGGACATTGCGCGGAATCACCGTGCGAAACACCTTGTCGCCGAAGTGTTCGGTGAGCTGTGCTGAAACCTCATTGGCCAAATTGTTGCGCGGGTCGAACATGGTGCGCAGCAATCCTTCGATTTCCAGAACCGGATTGATGCTCTCCTTGATTTGCTCGACGGTTTGCATCAACGCGGTCAGGCCTTCGAGCGCGTAGTACTCGCACTGCATGGGAACCATCACGGAATCTGCCGCCACGAGTGCGTTCAAGGTCAGCATATTCAGCGACGGCGGACAGTCGACGAGAATCACGTCGAAATCCTCGCGCACCGGCGCAATGGCATTGCGCAATTTGAACTCGCGCCCAACCGTCATGGTGAGCAAGCGAACCTCAGCGGCGGTGAGATCCTGATTCGCCGGCATCAGCATGAACCCGCCATACTCGACCGGCACCAATGCCTCAACGGCACTGCAGTCTCCCAACAGGACATCGCAGCTGGTACGGGATTGCGCATGCTTGTCGATGCCGCATCCCATGGTGGCATTGCCCTGAGGGTCCAAGTCGATGAGCATTACGCGGCGCTTGGTCGCGGTCAACGACGCAGCCAGATTCACGGCGGTCGTGGTTTTGCCCACGCCGCCTTTTTGGTTGGCCACCGCAATGACCCGTTTCAAGTCTTGGCCCATGTCATGATTTGCTCGATTTAGGGCTTCGCACCAGCTCCACCAGATGCCGCTCGTCGGCCAGGCCCGGCACACGCAAGCGATGCACCGCTAATGCGCGGAACGATCTCGGCAGCGCGGAAATCTCATCGTCCGGCCGTTTCCCCTTCATCGCCAGCAACCGCCCGCCCGGAGCACATAAGTGGCCGGCATAAGCGACGAAGTCCGCCAGCGATGACAGGGCTCGAGCCACCACTGTATCGAAAAGCTCGAACGGTCTATAGGTTTCCGCACGAGAATTAACCACCAGCACATTGCTCAAACCCAGACGCTGGCTGGTTTGCTCGACGAATCGCGCCTTTTTCCCGGTAGCTTCGATCAGCGTCAACCGGCGCTGCGGATTGACGATCGCCAGCACCAGGCCCGGAAAGCCCGCACCGGTGCCGACATCGGCCACGCGCTCGCCACGCAGGTAGGGCTGCAAACTGAGGCTGTCGAGCACATGTTTTCGAAGCATGCCGGGGCGATCTCGAATCGCGGTCAAATTAAATTGTGCATTGCCCTGCTCCAGTTCATCCACCAGCCGCAGCAGCGATTCGGCGCGGGCGCCAAGATCGATCCCGAGTTCTGTCGCGCCCGAGGCGAGTACGTCGCGTTCCGCGTCTCGCATGCTAGGACGCGGGATCAGCCGCGTCGAGTTGGATGGTCAGCTGGGTATCCTCTTCATTCGGTTCTCGTTCGATGTGCGCGGCGTAAGCAATGCCGCCATCCGCGCCTCCGCAGGCTGCCGAGCCTTCCGAACGCTCAGGGCCTGCGGAAGCTGCGCTGATCGGCGCGTGAGCATTCTTCCTCCACAGGGCGCAGGCGTCCGCGACAATTTGAGCAGACTGGTTCTGGGGCAGCCGCACCGTGGCTTCAATACGCGACAGCTTGCCGTGATTGAAGCACAGCAGGTACGAGGACGGCGAACGCGTCAGGAAGCGCGGGCCCGTCCCGCTGACGGCGTAGCACTCCGGGTCGTCGACCGGCGATGCGCCGTGCGCCTCGTCGCGAAACACCAACACCTCGTGCACTGCCAGCGGGATATCTTTGAGGGCGCTGCCGAAAGGCGCGATGAGAAGCACATGCCAATCATAGGAGGCATCGAGCGGGGGTGGTTGGGGCGGCGGCGGTGCGATCTGCGGCTTGGAAGCGGCACAAGCGGCCAGCATAATTGCCGTGACGGCCGGCACGGCCCACCGAACATGCAGCAAAGCGTAGCTCATTCAGGTCCCCGCCAATCGATTGACCAGCGTTTCAAGTTCAGCCGCGGCGTCGGCATCCGCCGGCCGTTCGCGCTCGAGCACCCGGCGCAGGGCCTGCACGCACAAATTCTTCATCTTCGAGCAAGCCTTCGCATAGTGAACGCGCCAGTCGGAAATCAGCTCGCGTTCAAGGAATTCGTAGTCCCGGTCATTGACAATGGCGTCGAGCACCATCGCGCAAACGGCCAACTGTTGTACACGAGGCCAGGACAGTGTGGGCGCGGACGAGCCCTCGGCAAAGCAGCGATGCAAATAAGCGGCCGGGTCCGCGCTCGCGATGTCGTCCAGTAGGTCGCGGACGTCGTAAGATTCAATCAAATGCTCGAAGCCCGCCATCGATCTCATTATCCTCGCAACCGCGTGTGAGAACATAGGAATATGAACCGAATTTATTTGTTGCTGCTTGCCGCGCCGCTGTTGGCCAACTCCCCGGTCCTCGCTGTCTCGCGTGTCGAGCGCGGCAACTTAACCTTCGACAACATTCCGCAGGTCCCCGCGGACCTCGCCGAAAAACTCGATGGCTACCTCAATGCGCGCCAAGCAACGCCGCTCGGCTGGTCGCCCAAGGGTCAATTGCTGATCGCGACCCGCTTCGGCGATGTCGATCAGCTTCATCTGGTTGAGCAGGCGGGCGGCGCCCGGCGTCAACTGACTTTCCTGCACGAGCCGGTCACTCAAGCGGCGTTTTCGCCTCACCCGTCGCGCAATGCCTACGTGTATCTCAAGGACGTGGGCGGCAATGAGAATGCCCAATTGTATTATCAGCGAGCGGGCGAACCGGCGGCGAAATTGCTGACCGACGGCAAGTCCCTGAACGGCGCTCCGCTGTGGTCGAACAGCGGCAACGAGGTGGCTTTCTTCAGCACCGCTCGGGACGGCCATACCTATGACATCGATATCGTGGATCCGGAATCAGGCAGCCTGCCGCGGCTCGCACTGACCGGCGACTCGAGCGGCGCCAGCTGGTCCGCACTCGATTGGTCACCCGACGATACCAAGCTGCTGGTGCTCAAAGAGGTCTCGACGGATGAAGGCTATCTGTACATCGTCGACCTCAATTCCGGACAGAGGCGCGAGGTCGACCCTTCGCCGACGAAGGTTGGAATAGCGGGCGCCAAATTTACGCGCGACGGCCAGGGCGTGTACTTCATTTCGGATCGTGACGGGGAGTTCGCGCGGCTGCGCTACATCAATCTCTTCACCAATGAGAAAACCATGATTTCAGGGCACATCCCCTGGGACATCGAGGAATTGGCGATTTCACGCGACGGGCATTACCTGGCCTACGTCAGCAATGAAGCCGGCGCCGGCAAACTCAATCTGCTGGATTTGCGCACGCACCAGGACCTCACGCCGCCCAAGCTGCGCACGCCGGGGCTCATCAATTCCTTGAGCTTCGATCCTGACGGCAAGCGCCTCGCGTTCGGCTTCGCGGCGGCGAATCAGCCGCGGGACGCTTACGTTTTGAGTATCGCGGAGAATCGGCTGGAGCCCTGGACGGTCAGCGAAGCGGGTCCGGTCGACCTCGGCAAATTTGTGGCGCCGCGCCTTGCGCAATTTCCGACATTCGACCGTACGGATGGCAACGCGCGGCAGATTCCGCTGTATGTCTACGAGCCCGCAACGTCAGGGCCGCATCCCGTGCTCATCTCGCTGCACGGCGGACCTGAATCGCAGTTCCGTCCCGGCTTCGATCCTTGGATTCAATATGTGGTCAATGAGCTGGGCTTTGCGGTCATTGCGCCCAACGTGCGCGGCTCTTCGGGATACGGCAAGAGTTACCGGGCGCTCGACAACGGCATGCTGCGCGACGACGCCGTGAAAGATGTCGGCGCGATGCTGGTCTGGATCAGACAGCAGCGCGCCTTCGACGCCAAGCACGTTGTGGTTGCGGGCGGCTCGTATGGCGGTTATTTGACGTTGGCAACGCTGGTCAATTACAGCGACCGCTTGCGCGGCGGCGTGGATGTTGCCGGCATTGCCGACTTCGTGAGTTTCCTGACCAATACCGCGCCCTATCGGCAGAACCAGCGCCGCGCCGAATATGGCGATGAGCGCGATCTTGAGATGCGCGGCTTCTTGAGGCGCATTTCGCCCCTGACCAATGCGGACCGGATTACCGTCCCGCTGCTGGTGGTTCACGGCAAGAACGATCCGCGGGTGCCGCTCTCCGAGGCGGAACAGATCGTCAATAAATTACGCGCCAAAGGCCGCGAGGTTTGGTATTTGCTGGCCGCCGACGAAGGTCACGGGTATCGAAAGAAACAGAACCGCGACGCTTACTACGCAACCTTTGCGCAGTTCTTGACGATGTTGCGCCAGTAGCAGCCAGCTTTGAGTATTCGCCGCGGGCGCGAATGTATTATTTGCTGCCGGTGGTCGCGGTCGTCAGCGGCGATGGGTGGTCCGCGAAGTATTCGGCAGCGATCCTGATATCCTCGTCGCTGGTGAGCAGTTGCGCCATGCCGTCCATGACCACGTTCTTGCGCCGGCCGTTGCGATACGCAGTAAGGGCTTGTTCGAGGTAATCCGCGTGCTGTCCGGCCAGCACCGGCGGCTTGGGGTTCAGCGGCGCTTCGACGCCGAGACCGTTCTCGCCGTGACATGCGACGCAAGCCGCGACTTGTTTCGGCATCTTGGGCGAAGCACTAGCACCGGCAGCGCCGGGTTTCACCGCTTCCGGGCCTTGCAAATAGGCGGCGATGTCTTCGATATCCTGATCCGACAGCGAGGCCGCCTGCGCGTGCATGGTGGCATGGGGCCGCGTGCCCTCCCGATACTCCTGCAGCGCCGCGATCAGGTAGGCGCTGTTTTGGTGGCGCAGTTTTGGAACGCTGTAATCCGGATAGGCGTTCTTGTAATTGACGACCCCGTGGCATCCATAACAGGTGTAGAACTTCTTCTCGCCCGCGGCCGGATCACCGGCCGCCTGCGCGCCAAACGACACACTGAAAAAAAGCGCCGCGCCTGCGAGCCACACTGGGGCATTCAATCGAGAAAGCATCTAGTTCTCCGAGCCTTCGACGGCTCAATTCGGTGCGCTGATGTTAAAGAGTGGGCGGGCAAATTGCCACTGATAGCGGCCACCCGTCAAAATTTGCCGCTGCGCGCTATAAAATGTTCGCCAAATCCTGCAGCAGGCCGGCATCGGTGGGCGCGGTTCCGGCCGGATATCTGCCGGTCACCCGGCCGTCGCGATCGATGAGAAATTTCTCAAAATTCCACTCGATGTCGCCGGGAAAGCCGTTTTCCGGCGCCGTCAGCCACGCGTACAGCGGATCGCGGCGCGGGCCGTTGACCTCAATTTTCGCCGACAGCGGGAAGGTCACGCCGAAATTGACGGAACAGAATGTTTGTATTTCCGACGGCGTGCCGGGTTCCTGCGCGCCGAACTGATTGCACGGAAAACCGATGACAGTGAAATTCTTGGATTCCAGTTCCAGGTAAAGATCCTGAAGGCCTGCATATTGCGGCGTGTAGCCGCAGCGGCTGGCGACGTTCACCGCCAACGCCGCCTTGCCCCGCAAGCCTTCCAAGACATTGGCGCTGCCGTCGAGTCCCGGCACGGTAAAATCGTAAAAAAAATTCTTCATCAAATGCCTTGTGGTTGCGGGTCGTTCACGCGGCGCGATCGCGCTTCTTCAGATGCACCAGCAGCAGCGAAACCGCCGCCGGCGTCAGTCCCGGGATTCGCGCAGCTTGCCCCAAGGTTTCAGGACGCACCTCGCCGAGCCGCTCGCGGGCCTCGTTCGACAATCCTCCGACCTGTGAGTAGTTCATATCGGCCGGCAGGCGCAATTCTTCGTAGCGATGCTGGCGCTCGATCTCATTGCTCTGGCGCTGCAAATAACCCGAATATTTCGCCTGCACTTCAACCTGCAGTTTCACCTGTTCGCGCATGCGTTCATCGTCATGCCATTCGGCCGCCGCCGCCGGCACGACGCCTTGCAAATCGTCGTAAGAAATCTCCGGCCGGCGCAACAGGTCGAACGCATGGGCCTCTCGCGTCAGCGGCGCGCCCAGTTTGGCGAGCAATGCCGCATCGACCTGCAAGGGGTGCACAACGGCACGCTCCAGCCGATCGATCTCATCGTCGACGACGGCGCGCTTGCGCTGAAAGAATTCCCAACGCGAATCATCAACCAACCCGAGTTCCCTTCCCTGGGCTGTCAGGCGCAGATCCGCATTGTCTTCGCGCAAGGACAAGCGGTATTCAGCACGGCTGGTGAACATCCGGTAGGGCTCGGTCGCGCCGCGCGTGATCAAGTCATCGACCAGAACGCCCAAGTAGGCGTCGCTGCGTTTCGGGCACCAGGACGCGCGCCCCTGAACCTGAAGAGCCGCGTTCAAGCCGGCGAGCAGGCCCTGCGCGGCGGCTTCCTCATAGCCGGTGGTGCCGTTGATCTGGCCGGCGAAGTACAGGCCGGACAGGAATTTGCTTTCCAGGCTGTACTTCAAATCGCGCGGATCAAAAAAATCGTACTCGATGGCGTAGCCCGGCCGCGTGATGTGCGCGTGCTCGAATCCTGCGATGGTGCGCACGAATTCGTACTGCACATCGAAGGGCAGGCTGGTCGAAATGCCATTGGGGTAGATCTCGCAGGTATCCAAACCTTCGGGTTCAACGAAGATCTGATGCGAATGCTTGCCGGCGAATCGCACGACTTTGTCCTCGACCGACGGGCAATAGCGCGGGCCCACGCCTTCAATCACACCGGTAAACAGCGGCGAGCGCGCGGTGGCGGCGCGAATGATGTCGTGCGTGCGTTCGTTGGTGGCCGTGATGTGGCAAGGGAGCTGGCGCGGGTGCGCAGCGCGCGTCCCGAGGTAGGAAAAAACCGGCCGCGGATCATCGCTGTGCTGCTCGCGCAGCGCGGAGAAATCGATGCTGCGCCCGTCGATGCGCGGCGGTGTGCCGGTCTTCAATCGTCCCACGCGCAAATTCAATTCGCGCAGGCGCGCTGCCAGTCTCAAGGAAGGGGGATCGCCTGCGCGGCCGCCCGCATGACTCTCGAGGCCGACATGAATCTTGCCGCCCAGGAACGTGCCGACGGTGAGCACCACTGCCCGCGCGCGAAACTCAATGCCGCTCATGGTTACGACGCCCACGACGCGCTCGCCTTGCAGCAGCAGATCGGCCGCTTCCTGTTGAAACAGCGTCAATTGGGGTTGGGACTCGAGAATTCGGCGAATCGCTCGCCGGTACAGCTGTCGATCCGCCTGCGCGCGGGTGGCTCTCACGGCCGGTCCCTTGCTGGCATTCAAGGTGCGGAACTGAATGCCGGCCTGATCGGTCGCGAGCGCCATCGCACCCCCGAGCGCATCGATCTCTTTGACCAAGTGGCCCTTGCCGATGCCGCCGATCGCGGGGTTGCAGCTCATTTGCCCCAAGGTCTCGATGCTGTGCGTGAGCAGCAGCGTGCTTTGGCCCATACGGGCAGCCGCAAGCGCCGCTTCGGTGCCGGCATGACCGCCGCCGATCACGATGACGTCGTATTCCATCGCAAAACGCATGATGCTGAATCTACTCGATTTTTAAACCGGGCGCGTACTCTAATCCTATGCTTGAAAAAGCACCAGGGAACCATTTACGCGTCTTTGCTAACTAAGGGATCATGGGCCCGGATAGTTCGAAGGGAAAAACCGGCCGCGACGGCGGGGGCGCGGGCATCACAGCGGTCGCCGTCATCGTCGCGCTCGTCGTCGGGATGATCGGCATTTTCGACGTCGCCGCCGGCGCCGCGCCGCAGATCGGCCAGCCCGCCCCGGACTTCACCACCATGGACAGCCGGGGCAACCCGGTTCAGCTGCAATCGTACCGGGGCAAGACCGTTGTTCTGGAATGGACCAACGCCGACTGCCCTTACACGCACAAGCACTACAGCAGCGGCAACATGCAAAGCGTGCAAGGCCTGGCGCAACAGAACGGCGTGGTGTGGCTGACGGTGATTTCTTCGGCTCCCGGCAAGCAAGGCTATGTGAATGGGCCCGCCGCGGATGCCCTGACGCAGTCGCGCAAAGCGGTCCCCGCCGCCGTGCTGCTGGACCCGCAAGGTGCGGTCGCGCGCCTGTATGCAGCGAAGACGACGCCGCATTTATTCGTCATCGACAAAAATGGGACGCTGCAGTACATGGGAGGCATGGACAGCCTCGCGACCGTGGATGAAGCGGATATTGCGCGCGCCGAGCCTTATTTGAAGGAAGCGATGCTGGCAGTGGTGCAAGGCAAATCCGTGGCGCACGCCGTGACCAAACCCTACGGCTGTTCGATCAAGTACTAGCACACGGCATCAGTGAGCGCGGCTGAACAGGTATAGTCCGCCGCATGATTCGTACCGCCATTCCGGCTGAACGCCAAGCCCTCGAGGCGCTGCAGCTGCGCGCATCGATGGGCAATGAGGGAGACCGCGAGGCATTGCTCCGGCATCCTGATGCCATCGATCTACCGGTGGAGCAGATCATCACCGGCGGCGTGTTCGTCCTCGAGCAAGACGGCGCCGTCGTTGGATTTTCTTCGATCCTGCCGCGCGAAGACGGCGACACGGAACTCGACGCACTGTTTGTCGAACCGGGTATTCAGCGCCGCGGGGTCGGAAAAAGATTGGTCGAACATTGCGCCGAGATTGCGCGTTCGAAGGGTTCGACCACGTTGCATGTGATCGGCAATCGCCATGCGGAACCGTTTTATCTCGCCTGTGGATTCAGCATCATCGGCAGCTTCGACACTCGATTTGGGCCGGGGCTGCTGATGCGCCTGCCGCTGTAGCGCGCGCTCATTCCACGGCGACAGGAATGCCCGCAAATTTCCCGGCCCATTTTTTGGGTCCGGTTTCGTGCACCGACTCGCCATCCGCGCTCACCGCCACCGTGACCGGCATGTCCTTGACGTCGAACTCGTACACCGCTTCCATGCCGAGTTCCGGAAAGGCAATGATGCGGCTGGCGCGAATGGCATTCGACACGAGAAAGGCCGCTCCGCCGACCGCAATCAAATAGGCGGAACGGTGCTTCGCAATGGAGGCGACCGTTTCAGGTCCGCGCTCGGCTTTTCCCACCATCGCCAGCAATCCTGACTTGCCGAGCATCGTGTCCGTAAATCGATCCATGCGATTGGCGGTGGTTGGACCCGCCGGCCCCACGACTTCGCTGCCCACGGGATCCACAGGACCTACGTAGTAGATCACGCGGCCGGTGAAATCCAAGCCGTCGGGCAGCGGTTTGCCGGCCTCGAGCAATGCGCAGATGCGCTTGTGTGCGGCGTCGCGGCCCGTCAGCAGCTTGCCGGAGAGCAGCAGTCGTTCGCCCGGCTTCCACGTCGCGATCTCTTGTTGCGTCAGGCCATCGAGCGACACCCGGCGCGCGCCGGCATCCGCGGTCCACTGAACCTTGGGCCACAAATCCAGATCCGGCGGCGTCAGGACCGCGGGTCCTGAGCCGTCCAGCGTGAAGTGGATGTGGCGGGTGGCGGCGCAATTGGGAATCACGGCCACGGGCAACGATGCTGCGTGCGTTGGATAATCCAACACCTTGACGTCGAGCACCGTGGTCAGTCCGCCCAGGCCTTGCGCACCGATGCCGAGAGCATTGACCCGCTGGTAGATTTCCAGGCGCAGCTCTTCGAGTGCGCTCTTCGGTCCGCGCGCGATCAAATCGCCGATGTCGATGGGATCCATGAGGGCTTTCTTGGCGAGCAGCATGGCCTTCTCGGCGCTGCCGCCGATGCCCACCCCCAGCATTCCCGGCGGACACCAGCCCGCGCCCATCTCGGGCACCATTTCCAGCACCCAGTCGGCGACGGAATCCGCGGGGTTCAACATGGCAAACAGGGATTTGTTTTCCGAGCCGCCGCCTTTCGCGGCAACCGTGATGTCGAGCCTGTCTCCCGGCACCAATTCGGTGTGGATCACCGCCGGGGTGTTGTCGCGCGTGTTGGCGCGTTTGAATGCAGGATCGGAAACGATGGAGGCGCGCAGCTTGTTGTCGGGGCTCAAATAAGCCCGGCGCACGCCTTCGTTGATCATGGATTCAAGATCGAGCCTCGCGTCCCAGGAGACGCCCATGCCCACTTTGACGAACACCACGACGATGCCGGTGTCCTGACAAATCGGCCGGTGACCCTCCGCGCACATGCGCGAATTGGTGAGAATCTGCGCGATCGCATCGCGCGCCGATGGGCTCTGTTCGATGGCGTACGCACGTCCCATGGCGCGGATGAAATCCGGCGTGTGGTAGTAAGAGATGTACTGCAAGGCGTCGGCAACGCTTGCAATCACATCGGCTTCGCGAATCACGGCCATGGCACACCCGGGCTCCAAACGATTAGTCGAACTGTGCCGCAAATCTACCAAGATGTAGCCAGGCGTGGGTAGCGAATCCCATACAATCGCCATAAATCGGAGGTGGCATGCGGCAGGGGTGGGTGACGCTCGTGTGGGTAGGCTTGTGCGTGTCCGCGGGGTGGGCTCGACTCGCCCAAGCTGAGGGTGCGGCGACGCTGCCTCTGACTGAATGCCGCCTCGAGCATCCGTTGCATCTGACCTCCATTCCGGCACGCTGCGGCACATTGCGCGTGCCGGAAGACCGTGAGCACTCGAAGGGAGCATCGATCGAACTGAAAGTGGCCGTGGTGCCGGCGCTCAATCGGCGCAGCACGGCAGCGCCGATGTTCTTGTTGGCGGGTGGTCCTGGGCAAAGCGCGATGCAGGTGTACACGGCCTTGAGCAGCGCGTTCGCGCGAATCAACCGCAATCACGCCATCGTGCTCTTGGACCAGCGCGGCACCGGGACCTCCAGTCCCCAGACCTGCGAATATCCCGAGGAGTGGCAGCAGCCGGTGGATCCGATGCCGGCGCTGCGCAAGGCAACCTCGGAGTGTCTCGCCAAGTTGGGGCAGCGAGTGCGCTTCTACACCACCAGCATCGCGGTTCGAGATCTTGACGAGATGCGCGCCGCCTTGGGCTACGAGCAGATCGACTTGTACGGCGCCTCGTACGGCACGCGGGTCGCGGAACTCTATATGCGCCGCTATCCGGCACGCGTGCACGCGGTCATTTTGGACGGTGTGACGTA
>DATHFW010000264.1:0-19914 GCA_035317945.1 Steroidobacteraceae bacterium
CGGGGTTGCGCGCGCGGCGTATTTTCCCTCGCTCACGCTCGGCGCTCAGGGCGGCTTCCAGAGCACCGCCGTCTCGAACTGGCTGAGCGCGCCAAGCTCGTTCTGGGCGATTGGACCGAACGCCTTGCTCAGCCTGTTTGACGGCGGCCTGCGCCGCGCGCAAGTTGCCCAAGCACGCGCCGAATTCGATGCCTCGGCGGCGAATTACCGCGGCACCGTCGTCAGCGCGTTTCAGCAGGTTGAAGACAGCCTCTCTACGCTCAATCATTTCCGCGATGCTTCCATTGCCGAGAAGGCTGCGGTCGACGCTGCGCAGCGCACCCTGGACTTCTCCATGGCGCTCTACAAGCAGGGTGCAACCGACTACCTGACCGTGGTCACCGCGCAGACCGCACTCTTGCAGACTCAGCTGGAGGCACTCAATCTCGATACCACACAGCTGACCGCCAGCGTAGACCTGATCCGGGCGCTCGGCGGCGGCTGGGAGGATTCCGAGAGCGCGGCGCGGGTAAGCAAAGCGCTCGAGCACTAGGCTCGAGCGCAAGACAAGTATTCATGTACTGCTTCGAGTGGCTTCGTACAGAAACCATGTGCGGCGCTCCGCCTCGTCGATCCAAACTTCGATGAGGCTCGTAGAAGCGACATCGCCATGCTTGGCGCATAACTCGTGCGCGCTTCTGAGGTATACCGTCAATCGCCGGTTATCCTCGCAGAGTTCTGCGAGCATGTCCTCGGCGGCGACGGACTCACCGTCGTTATCGACAATGCGCTGTAACCGGGCGATGTGGCCGATCGAATGCAAGGTCGCCCCGCCGATTTTTCTGACACGCTCCGCAATCGCGTCGGTCGTCGCGAGTATCTGCTCACCCTGCTCGTCCAGCAGCAGGTGATAGTCGCGAAAATGCGGACCCGATACATGCCAATGAAAATTCTTTGTCTTTACGTATAAGGCGAATAAGTCTGCCAAAATGACCGTCAAGCCGGCGGAAATTTTAACGACGGCATAAGGTTCGATGCCCGCCGTTCCAAGTGCCGGCGCCGGTCTTCGATTCTCTGATCCTCGGACGTTCATAGTTTAAGTCTCCTGTGATTGAACGACTCTAAACTGCGCCGGGCATTTCGCGCGGGCATTACCTGGTGAATCGTTTCCATTACGAATGAAATGCGCGGGTTGCGAACCCGCAAGCGACCTCTGCAAGAATGTCGCATCATGCTGTAGGCGGAAGTCGATACTTGGGGGTAAACGGGCTTTCCAGCCTGGTTTCCTAAATACGAAAGGTATAGCGTCGTTCTGCCGTCACGCACTGCTTCATAGCGGAGGCCAAATGAAACCCAATGAACCTACCTCGCCAAGTGAGACCTTCGTCCCGAGGACCGCCGATCCTCTTCCCATTAAGATGCCCAATCCACCCGATGAGAAACAGCCGGAAATTCCGAAGGTCGGATCGCGCGATGCACCGGGAGGTTAGCCCGGATCACCCGGTTCACGGCTTGTCCCAATAGTTGAACCAGTAGTTGATCCCGATGCGGAATATATTCGACGTGAATGCGTCGTGAGTGTCATCGAGCGATATGCCCGCGAATGGCGCGCATGCGACGGCAGTGCCTGCGCAGGTCGTCGTGGAATTGGTACCCTTGCCCAGACTCAGATGCAGGTACTCCGCGGTAATTGACCACGCGCCATTGAGTCCGATTTCAACGCCGCCGCCGGCGGCCCACCCGGTCGAGGCGAAGTTCTTCCCCTCGCTGAACGACGCGATGGGCATGGCCGCCCCGACTGGGGTGTAATTGAGCGAGCTGCTTTGTGAGCCTAAGGCATATACCCCACCCGCTCGCACGAAAGGCATCATCAGATCGCCTGCGTAGCCGATCCGCGCACCAACAATCGCCAAGTCCTTCGGGCTTTTTCTGCCCGCAGACCCATAGCTGCCCGCGGGCGGTGCTGCACCTGTAAAATTCACGGTCTGGTTGTTGTCCTTGGAGCTCATGAAAGCCAAGTCGGCCACAACGCCCCAAACCAGCCGCTTCGTTTGAAAATTCTCGCCGACCTGTAAACCGCCGACGATACCGCCGCTGGGGCAACTGGCGAACGTCGTACTGCTTGGATCGATCGCGGCACCTTTCAGCGTCGAACTATTGCAGGCATTGGTGCTCGCACCACCCACACCAAGCCCTGCGTAAAAGCCGTCCCAGGCATAACTGTTCTGCGCCGACGCGATGTCTCCGCCAAAAGTCAGTACAAGCACCGCCGCCAAAGTGCCAATGACCTTATTCATCTCAGTCTTCCTATCCTTGGGCCCTACACTCGCGGGATCTTAACAGGCAATGATTGTGATATAGATGAACACACATGACACTGGCGCCGACAACCCGCTGAGAGCTACGTGCGAGCGAAATCCCGCCTCAACAACTGGAGCGACATCCAATACGTCATCGCCACGGCAAAGCTCGGCAGCTTTCACGCTGCCGCGACGGCATTAGAGACCAACCAGTCGACGGTCGGGCGGCGCGTCGCACGCTTCGAGGGCTATCTGGGCACGAAAATCTTCGAGCGTCACCCGACCGGCATGCGACTGACGGCCGCCGGAAAGATTCTCTACGACAAGGCGGTCCTTATGGAAGAGGCGGCCAACGACATCGAATCCACGCTGCTCGCCTTCGATTCGCGTCTGTCGGGGACCGTGCGCGTCTTCGTCACCGAGGGCGTGGGCTACCTGTGGCTGGTACCGGTCCTCGCGGACTTTTGCCGCATGCACCCCGGCGTGACTATCGACCTCGTGACCGATCGCGAAGGACTCGATCTGTTTTCTCTCGAAGCCGACCTTGCCGTGTTCATCGAGCGGCCTAAGAATCCCCGCCTGGTCGCCTCGAAAATCGTGAAGGTCGAACACTCGCTATTCATCTCCAAGTCCTATGACGAGAAATTCGGCCGTCCCCGAGACCTGAAGGACCTGGGCCAGCACCTCTTCGTGGACTACGTGCCTTACCGCGTTTGCGCCGACCTCGCCTGGTGGGCCAAGAGCGTACTGCCTGTGCACCGGATCCAATTGCGAGTGGACTCGGCATCCGTTTACCTGGCGGCCATTCGTAGCGGCATGGGCATCGGCCTTCTGCCGAATTTCTACAAACGTGCGGCACCTGACCTCATTGCGCTGCCCCTGCCGACGGGCTGTTACTTGAATCTCTGGCTGGTCTCGCGTCCGATAGCCAACAAATCGCACCGGATCAAAATACTGCACAAGTTTCTGCGCGAACGATTCAGTAAGGACCGCGCGAATTGGTTCGGAGCGTGAGTAGAAGCGCCAACAAGCTCAAGCCGCAGGAAAACATCACGTACCAGGTCGGCGATAGCGGATTTCCCGTGCGGGCGATCAAGCCGGTGGCAATGAGCGGCGCGAACCCGCCGAACAGCGTGACCGAAAAATTATAGGCAATGCCTACACCGGAGGAACGAACGCCGCTCGGAAACAGTTCGGCAATCGCGGCCGGCGCCGGACCGATGAACAGCGCAGCGAGAACAGCTGATACCGCCTGGAACGTTGCGAGAGCCGCGGCGTGCGGATGATTCAACAGGAAGCCGAAGCCCGGCCGGATCAGGAGCACGATGGCCACAGCCGCCGCAATCATCAGTCTGTAACGCCCGAAGCGGTCCGACAGATGCCCCGCCAGCGGCGAGACGCCGAGCATCAGCGCGAGCGCCAGGCTGTTGGTGAACAGCGTGGTGCTCATGGAAAGGTTGAGCACCGTGTGCGCATACAGGGGCACGTAGACAAAAAAGAAGTACGTCGACACTGTCCAGATGATGGTGATGCCGAAGCCCCGCGCGACCGCGGCGCTGTGTGTCCGCAACAGGAGCTTCAAGGGTGACGAGGCGGGTGTTTGGCGTACGAATGTCTCCGGGTCATCGACACGCCTGCGAATGTACAGCCCCAGAGGCACGATCACCGCACTGGCGAAAAAAGGCACGCGCCAGCCCCACGCGTTCAACTGCTCGGGCGAGACGATCGCCGAGATGGTCGCGGTCGCCAACGCTCCCAGCAGGAGCGCGCCTGCCTGGCTGGCCGCTTGCCAGCTTGCAAAAAAGCCGGACCGGCCGGGTGGCGCATGCTCGGTCAGCATCGCGATCGCGCCGCCGACCGCACCGCCGGTCGCGAGCCCCTGCAGCAGCCGTGCAAACACCACGAGCAGCGGCGCAGCTACGCCGATGCTGGCGAATGGCGGAATCAGACCGATCGCAAACGTCGCGATGCCCATCAGGCCGAAAGTCAGCAGCAATGCGAGTTTTCGGCCCTTGCGGTCGGCCAGCACGCCGAATACCAGGGCGCCGACCGGTCTTGTCAGAAATCCGACTCCGAATGCGCCGACCGACAGCAGCAACGAGGCCGCGGGATCGGCGGCGGGAAAAATTACTTTAGCAATGACTGGGGTCAGAAAGCCGTAGACCGCGAAGTCGTACCATTCCAGCATGTTGCCGACGGTGACCGCCAACAGCACGTGCCGCGGCCGTGCGTGGCGCTCGCGATGGGATGAATTGATCGAGCTCAATCGGGCTCGGTCTGCGACGCCCACTCGCCCACTTTTGCCAGGAATCGATCCGCCTCCTCCAGCGCGCCGCGGGCGATCCATTCATCCGGCCTGTGCGCCTGATCAATCGAGCCTGGTCCGCACACCACGGAGGGAATTCGGCTGCGTTCGAATATTCCCGCTTCGCTGCCGAAGGGGACCGTGATCGCCGGTAGCTTCGCGCCGCATGCGGTAAGCATTCGCATCGCTTCCTCGTCGAGACGGCTCGAGAACTGCGGCACGTCGAGTTCGATCTCCGTCGTGATGTCGAGGGCTGCAAAGGCGTCGCCCTCGAGGTGATCGGCAATCGTCTTTTGTATGACGGCCGCGTCCTGCGCGTGGGCCGTGCGGTACTCCCAGCGCACGCTGCAGCGCTCCGCAACTATGTTGGTCGCCGCACCGCCTGAGATTCGCCCGACGTTCAGCGTACAGCCGTTGTCGGCGATCTGCGGAACCTTGGCGACGTCGCGCAGCAGCTGCACAAACGCTGCGGCCGCGTCGATGGCGTTTACGCCGAGCGACGGATCGCTCGCATGCGCTGCAACTCCGCGGAAACTCGTGTGCGAGCCGGTCACGCCATTGTGAGCCACGCCGATTCTCATATCGGTGGGTTCACCGATAATGGCAAAGGCAGGCTTGGGGATGCTGCCAACGATGCGCTCCACCAACGAGTGCGCGCCGAAGCAACCGATCTCCTCGTCGTAGGAAAAGGCAAAGTGTAGAGGCCGCAGCAGCTTCATGCCCTTCCAATTCTCAAGGGCGGCCAGGCTGCTGGCAATGAAACCTTTCATATCCGAGCTGCCGCGCCCGTACAGCCGACCGCTGCGTTCCACGAGCGCGAAGGGATCGCTGCTCCATTCCTGGCCGTCGACCGGCACCACATCGGTATGGCCCGACAACACCACGCCCCCTTCCTGCTCCGGCCCGATGCTCGCCAGCAGATTGGCCTTGTTTCTGCTGACGTTAAACACGAGTTCGACGCGCGCACCGCGGGTGCTCAGATAGTCCGCCACCCATTCGATCAGCGGCAGATTGGAATTGCGGGAGGTAGTGTCAAACGAAACCAACTGCCGCAAGATCGAGACACTTGTGTTCATCATTCTGCCACGCGATGTTTAATGCAGTGGAAACGTCGCGCGCACGGGACGCAGGGACGATCTTCTTAGCCCTCGACACTAATGCAGCGGCTTTTTTGGGTAAACACGATTTCTGCATGTGCGAGTAGCAAACATGCAAGGCGGGTTGCCCTGAGATCAATGGCGGGCGATCCCTTCATCCGCCCATCGGCCATAAAATGGCTTCTATTACAGTCTTTTGCGGCTGTGTTCATTTTTTGTGCAGCACGGCCGGAGCGCCGCATTTCCGGCAAACACCGTCCTTTGAAACGGGTTTTGCGAAATTGACTCTGCGCTCGACGCAGATGTACTTTCAGATCGTCCTCATGCCTCCTCTCTCGGCTTGCACTTGAAAGGGATAAATAATGAAATCAACGTTGTTTCGCTCCGGCGCCGCGTTGCTGCCTGCCACCGCACTTCTGTTCTCGTCTTTTTCCGCGCTCGCCGCGGCTGCGTCCGCGGCCGACGCGACACCCGAAGCACCGGCGCTCGATGAGATCGTCGTCACCGCGCAGAAGCGCGAGCAGCGCATCCAAGACGTGCCGATCTCCCTGTCGGTAATGGGCGGCGCGGATCTCGACAAGTCGAGCATCCAGAGTGTGTCGGACGCGTTAGGCATGATCCCCGGCGTCGCCGTCAACGTCACCGGCCAAGGCGGCGAAACAAAATTGACCATTCGCGGCGTCACCGCTGCCGGATCCTTGTTCGCAGGCCCCAGCCCGATCGGCTACTACTTGGATTCCGTACCCTTTGGTCTGGTGCGATCGGCGGTACAGCCGGATGCCAACTCCTATGACCTCAACCGCATCGAAGTGCTGCGCGGACCGCAGGGCACGCTGTACGGCGCCAGCGCCCTGAACGGCGTAGTGCGTGTGTTGACCAACGATGCTGACCTCAATGAGTTCGATTTCAAGGCGCGCGGCACCGTGTCTTCCACGCAGAGCGGCGGTGGAAACTGGCGCGAAGACGCGGCGATCAACCTGCCTATCGTCGATGGCAAGCTCGCGGCGCGTCTCGTCGTCGGCCAGGAGCACGACAGCGGCTGGATCAACGGCCCGACCGGTAACAACATCAACGACAGCGATCTGAAAAATGTGCGCCTCAAGGTGAACGCGCAGCCCACCGACGACTTGAGCATCAAGCTGGGCGCGACGCACGAGGAGGCGAACTTCGGCGCACCGCCCGAGGGCACTAACGACTTCACAGCTTCCACGAAGGATCAGCCCATCGCGTCCCGCTTCAGCGCCTACGACATGAAAGTGGAATACCAGTTGCCATGGTTCTCGGTGTCGAGCGCGAGCAGCTATTTCACTTTCCTCAACGACGGTTCCCTGGACGTGGCGCCGGGCGTCGACACGCCGCCGCTCACCACGCGGCAGACCTCCAGGGTGTTCAGCGAAGAGCTCAACCTCAACTCCAAACTCGACGGCCCGTGGCGCTGGTCAGCCGGCGGGTTCTTTCGCAACGCGCGCGACTCCACTTATCAGACCTTGGGCGACCTGATCCCGTCTCCGGTTTTCCAGGCCGATCGCTCGAAATCGACGGCGGTTTTCGGCGAAATCGGACGCCGCTTCTTGGACAACCAGTTCGAGCTGACGGCCGGCGCCCGCTACTTCCACGATGACGTGGGCCTGGATCAGTTGATCCTCTTCGGCCAGCCGCCCGGCACACCACTGCTGCGCACGGACTCGACATTCCATGCCTTGACGCCGCGCGTGGTATTGACCTGGTTCCCGAGCCACGACTACACCATGTACGCCAGCTACTCGCAGGGCTTCCGCAGCGGCTTCCCGCAAAGCGAACTCGTGCAGTTGGTGGCGCCGGACTTCATCCCAGTGAAGCCCGACAAGCTGACCAACTATGAGATCGGCGGCAAGGGCAACTTGTTCGACAATCGCCTGAGCTTCGATGCGGCCGTGTACTACATGAAGTGGAAGGACATCCAGCAGACTTTAGGCATACCGGTACCGGGCAGCACCGCCTTCATCGTCGCCAGCGTGAACGGCCAGTCGGCGAGCGGCGTAGGCGTGGACTTCGCGGTCACCGCGCGGCCCGTCCAAGGGCTGGCGGTTGGCATCAACTTCAGCTGGAATGGTCTGGGCGAGGACTCCGCTGTGTTCTCGAGCGGACAGCTGCTGTTCCCGAACGGATCGCGCATCGACGACTCCCCGGCCATCACCGCCGGCGCGTTCGCCTCGTACGACTTCCCGTTTGGCGGCACCGGCTGGGCCGGACAGGTGGCTGCCTCCGCGCGCTACACATCGCTGCAGACCACGACTTCCGTGTCGAGCGGTTCGGGGTTACCGCCCGTGGTCTCGGAGAGCGATACCATCACGACCGCCCGCACCAGCTTTACGCTGGTGGCGCCGACGCACTGGCGCGTCATGCTCTATTCCGACAACGTGGGCAACAATCGCGGCGTGCCACTGGCCTCGCAGACGCCCTTCGCCAGCATCAGCCAGCAGCCGCGCACCTCGGGTGTTCAGGTGGACTACCACTACAAGTAACGCATCATTGGCACGGTAGACCCAACAAAAACTATTTTATCCCGAGGTTACATTCATGCGCCGTTTGATGAGCATCGCCCTGTCCGCTACTTTGATCTCTGCGGCCGCGCAGGCTGCGCCGCATGTCCTGGAACCCCAGGACCTGTTCCGCATGCAGTGGGCCACAGACCCGCAGATTCGCAGCGACGGGACGCAAATCGTCTATGCGCGAATCAGGAACGACATCATGACCGATCAACTGGTCGAGTCGTTGTGGCTCATCGATACCGCGACGGGGGCACAGACGCCGCTGGCTACCGGACCCGGCTCCCACTCATCGCCGCATTGGTCGCCCGATGGGTCGCGGATCGCCTATCTGTCGAAGAACGCGGACGGGCGCACGCAGATTGCAATTCGTTGGACGCGCGGTGAGACAGCAAACATCACCAATCTCACCGAGGCGCCGAGCGACATCACCTGGTCGCCGGACGGCAAGCAGATTGCATTCGTGATGCTCACGCCCGTCGCGGGCCCGGCGATCGGCAAGCCGTTGACGAAGCCGCCGGGCGCGAAATGGGGCGGAGATCCGGTGGTGGTCGATTCGATGAATTTCCGGGCAGACGGACAAGGGATGGACAAACCTGGGTTCAGGCATGTCTTTGTGATTTCCGTGGATGGCGGCGGCGCCCCGCGGCAACTCACATCGGGTCCGTTCAGCGATGCAGGACCGCTCGCCTGGTCATCGGATGGTAAGTCGATTTTCTTTGCCGGAAATCACAGTGAGGAGTGGAAGCGCGAGCCGCAGGATTGGGCGCGGCATACGGCCATGACCCTGAGCATTTATCGATTGAACGTGGCCGACGGCACCTTGACGCAGCTGTCGCACGAAGTCGGCCCGTATCATGCGCCGGTGGTATCGCCGGACGGAAAGCTCGTGGCGTATCTCGGTTACAACGACAAGCATGTCGGCAACCAGAACGTGCGGCTCAATGTGATGGACGCGGACGGCAAGAATCAGCGCGTGATCGGAGAATCGCTGGATCGCTCGTTGACGGACGCTATTTGGGCGGCGGATGGCCGCAGCCTGTACGTCCAGTATGTCGATCATGGCATCACCAAGGTGGCGCGGATGGGGCTCACCGGCCGCGTGGAGCCCGTGGCCTCGGATATGGCCGGCATCGGGGCGGCAACGCAGTTGCCGTATTCCGGCGGCACGTTTTCAGTGTCCAATAAAGGCGCGGTGGCCTATACCGGCGGCGGGGCCGATAACTTGCCGGAGGTGTATTTGACGCGCGATGGCAAGACCTCACGGCTCACCAACTTGAACTCCGAACTTCTGACAGAGGTAAGCATCGGCAAACTCTCGGTACTGCCGGTGAAGTCATCGGCAGACGGACGTGCCATCGATGCGTGGGAACTGTTGCCGCCCAACTTCGATCCGTCGAAGAAATATCCCTTGATTCTTGAAATTCATGGCGGCCCGTACGCAAGCTATGGCCCCACATTCTCGGCGGACAATCAGTTGTACGCCGCCGCCGGCTACATCGTGGTGTACGGCAATCCGCGCGGCTCGACCTCCTATGGCGAGGAGTTTGCCAATACGATTTACAACAACTACCCCAGCCAAGACTACGATGACCTCATGAGCATCGTCGATACCGCCATTCAGAAGGGCAACGTGGATGCGGACAATTTATTCGTCACCGGATCCTCGGGCGGTGGTGTCCTGACCTCGTGGATCGTGGGCAAGACGCATCGATTTAAAGCAGCAGTGACCCAGCGGCCTGTGATCAACTGGACCAGCTGGTTGCTCACCACCGACATGTCGGCCTTCGGCGCGCGCTACTGGTTCAAGAAAATGCCTTGGGAAGATCAGGAGACGTACTGGAAGCTCTCGCCGCTTTCCTTGGTGGGAAATGTCACGACCCCGACCATGGTGCTCGTGGGTTTGAACGATCTGCGGACGACCGCGGGGGAAGCGGAGGAGTACTACCACGCGCTGCAGTTCAAGCACGTACCCACTGCGATGTATTACATTCCGGGTGAGCCGCACGTGCTTCAGCGGCCGTCGCACCTGGCCGCGCAGAGCACGGCGATCCTGGAGTGGTTTGGGCGGTATCGGACTACTGCCGGACGTTGATCAAGTCCCGTTGAATCGTCAGCGGGGCCGCCCCCGGGTGGCCCCGCTGACGCCGTATTGATCCGTCGGGCACCAGCAACGGACGCACCAGCAACGGACTGTGCGCCGGGGTAGCGCGCCGGTGTAGTGCGCTGCGATACGTCACCCTCGATCTGCACAAGCGGCTATGGTCACTCAGGCCTATACTCGAGACCGTCGATCGGCGTCGCCGCGTCAATCCACCGAGGGACTCATCATGGCCACCGAAGCTCTCCATTTCAGCGTCTGCAGCTCACGCCCACCCCGTAAAACCGATTGCGATTCACGAGAAATTGCGATGGGGCATCTGGAGGCCAACATCAAGAAGGCGCGCGATACGGGCGGCTCAGCAGGCATGCTCGACAACGGCCGCTGGGAACTGCATTTTCCCAACACGGCTATGATTCTGTACTGGGTCGAAGACTCAGACGGAGACGTGCAGAAGCTGCCGTGAAGCAACGCGAACGCTAACTACTGCTGTGCAACGACCGGCGGAGCGCGCTCAACCGCAGCGCGCATATAGGCAGGGTCCTTGGCATCCATGCAGACAAACGTCAAGTCTTCTTGCTTCGGCGACCACGCGTGTTCGCGCGTTTCAGTGGATTGGCGAAACATCACATCCTTCGCCGTCTGGTTGCAGTATTCGTTGGCGACTCGAAGCGCTTTGAGATTCGTATCGGTCTGAGTTTCGTAGCGCGCGCCGAACACGCTCACATGGTAGGCATCCGGTCCCGCAGGAACCACGCCGCCCGGAGCCGTCGCGCAACCCGCCAGCGCGGATGCCATGATTCCGATCATCCACTGCGTTTTGCGGTATTTCATAGGAGCTCCTTGGATCGTCACCGCGCACGATAGCGCGGCACTCACCCGCACGATCGTGATGTTCGGCACGATTCGAGGCTCGCAAATGTGACTGTCATCACGCGATGAGGGATGCTCGAGGGAGTTTTGTCATATTCCGGCGATTCGTTTTACGCCCACGCCGAATTCGTACACGTTCTGACCACCCCGATAGCCCGTCACCGCCAGCGCCGCGGTCGCCGCCAGCAGCACGAGGATAAAGACCCAGGACGGCCGTGATCCCGGAGCCGCGCCGGCGCCGCGCCAGACGGCCAACAGCACCAGCGCCAACGTCGAAAACATCGCCCACTTCATGTGCAGCGAAATCGCTTGGCGAGCGGCGGCGCTGACGTCCAAGTCGAGCACCGCGCCCAAGCCGGTTGCCAGTGCGAACAGCGCGGCGAACGCGCCGAGACACAGATTCCATGTCCCCACGGTAGCGGCGGTCGAGGCCAGCGCATCGCCTCGCAGCAGCCGTGCCGCGAGCAACAGCAGTGTCGCGACTAAGATGAGCGCGAGGGGGAAATGCACCACCACGGGATGCCATCCCGGCACAGGACTCACGTTCGGCTCGCGGATAAGCGGCCGCGCCACCAGGCGATGGTGTCGCTGAGTCCTGCGGCCAACGTAAACCGCGGCCGCCAGGGCACTTCGTCGCGCAGGCGATGAATATCGGGCACCAACAGCGGCGGTTCATCGGTGGGCGGAATCCGGGCGCCGAGTCGAATCAGATCGGGTCGTCCAATCTCGCGCGCAATGCGCTCGATCAGATCCGCGAGGGCAATTCTGTCGTCGGAGCCGATGTTGACGGGCCCTTGAATCTCGCTATCGAGCACGCCGGCAAAGGCGGCGCCGACATCGGCGGCATGCAGGAAGCTGCGGATTTGCCGCCCGTGCGTGCACAGGGCTTCTTGATTCATGAGCAAGTGCCGGATAACCGACGGCACCAAGCGGTCCGGATGCTCGTACGGCCCGTACTGGAAAAAAATGCGCCCCCAAGCCGCCGACAGCTTCTCCTCCTCGGCAAATTCCGCCAACCTCTTTTGAAGTGTCATCTTGGCAGCAGCATAGGGACTCGAGCGCGCGGCGTCGGCCAAGGGACTCGATCGCTCCTCGCACACCCCAGCTTTGGACCAATCATATTCGACGCAGCTGCCCGCCATCACGGCGCGAATTCCGCCGAGCGCGCGAAACCGGCGCAGCAGATGCTCGCTCGCGGCCAGCCAGCGAGAATTGTCCGGGCTCTGCCAGTACACCCCCGGGGTCGCGATCCACGCGAAATGCAGCAAGTGCGTCGGCCTGACCCGCTCGAGCAAGGCGTCGGCACGCGACTCGTCGAGCAAATCGGCAACGTGCACCGTCGCGCCGTGAAGCTCAATCGGAATATTCGCAGCGCCGCCCGACAGTACCGCGTGCACCTCGTACCCCTTGGCGAGCAGCGGCGCTACGCTCCAGCGGCCAATGAAGCCGCCGGCGCCGGTGACCAGCACGCGCTTCGAGGAAGTCACTTCGGCGCCGATGCGTCCAGCAATGGATAAGCTGCATCGCGGGGCGAGATCACGCTCGGCGCCAACGGCCATTGGATGGCGAATGCCGGATCGTTCCAGCGAAATCCCTGCGCATACTCCGGAGCATGCGGCACGGAAATCATGTAGTACACCTCCGCCTCATCGCTCAGCGTGATGAAGCCATGGGCGAATCCCGGCGGGATAAATAAGGAGCGGCGATTTTGCGCCGTCAATTGCGTGCCGTACCAGCGCCGGTAGTGGGACGACTGCGGCCGGACATCCACGATGACGTCGAAGATCGCTCCCGCGGTACAGCGCACCAGCTTGTGCTCCTCATGCGGCGGCCGTTGATAGTGCAGGCCTCGCAGCGTCCCCTTGCGGGTGTTGTAAGACAGGCTGCATTGGCGCAACTCGACACCTATACCCTTGGCGGCAAATTCCTCATCACAGTACGCGCGCGCGAAGAACCCACGCTCGTCCGCAATGGGCGCCACGTCAACCAGAAATGCGCCGGGAAGGGGTGATTCAGTGAAGATCATGGTGCAGCATGGACACGAACCAGCGGCACCGGCGTCACGAATCGGCCGCCCCATGCCTTGATGCCGGCGAGCTGCTGCCGGATTTCCTGCTGTAAATTCCACGGCAGGATCAGCACGTAATCCGGCTGTGCCTGCATCAATTCCTCCGGCGACACCACGGGAATGTGCGTGCCCGGCAGCCATTTTTTCTGCTTGTGCGGACTTCGGTCCGCCACGAAGGAAATATCCTGCGGCGTGACCCCGCAAAAATTGAGCAGCGTGTTGCCCTTGGCCGCGGCGCCGTATGCCGCGACGCGTTTGCCGTCACGCTTTGCGCCGGCGAGAAAATCACGCAGCGAATCCCGGCACTCATCGACGCGTTTTGCAAAATGCATGTACGTGCCAAGGTCCGCGATTCCCGCAGCCTTTTCTTGGGCGCGTACCTCGCGCAGCGAGGCACTGTCGTCAAGGTCCGATCGATGCGCATGCGCGGCAAATATCCTCAAAGAGCCGCCATGCGTAGGCAACCGCTCGAGATCGTAGATCCGCAAGCGATGGCGGCTAATTACCTGTTCAATGGCGTACAGAGAAAAATACGAGTAGTGCTCGTGATAAATCGTGTCGAACTCGACCTGCTGAATGAGTTCCAGCAAATGCGGAAATTCGATGGTTACGCTGCCGTTCGGGCGCAGCAGCAGGGCGAGGCCTGCGACAAAATCATTGAGCTGCGGCACATGCGCCAGCACGTTGTTGGCGATGATCAAGTCGGCTTGACGCCCCTCGCGCACCAGTTCCTGGGCCAGCTTCTCGCCGAAGAACCGTACCAGCGTCGGTACGCCGATCTTCTCCGCGGCCGCCGCGACGGTGTCGGACGGATCGATGCCCAAAACCGGAATGCCCATTTTCAAGAAATTCTTCAGCAGGTAGCCATCGTTGCTGGCCAATTCGACCACGAGGCTTGAAGCACTTAGGCCGAAACGCCTTTGCGCCATGTCGCAGTAGGCCTTGGCGTGCGCCAGCCACTGGTCCGAATACGATGAAAAGTAAACGTAGTTACTGAACAATTCTTCCGGCGCAACGTCGTAATCCAACTGCACCAGCTTGCAGATGTCGCAGACTTTGGCGCGCAGCGGATAGCGTTGCTCTTGCTGAATCGCGGTAGGCGACTCGATGAACGCATTGGAGGTAGGTTGCAGCCCCAAATCCGCCATGGTCACGGTGAGACGGCCGCCGCATGAGCGGCAGCCGGCGACAAGCCCTACCATCGCCTGGCTAACCTTCCCACAGTTTCCACGGCGCTGCGCCGCTCTCCCAAAGCGAATTCAAGTGCTGCTTGTCGCGCAGCGTGTCCATGGGTTGCCAGAAACCGCGGTGCACCCAAGCGGCCAGCTGACCGTCCGCCGCCAGGCTTTCCATGGGTTCTTTTTCCCAAACCGTATCCAGGCCGTCGATGAGTTCCAGCACGCTGGGTTCGAGGATGAAGAATCCTCCGTTGATCAGGCCGCCTTCGGCGGAGGGCTTCTCCTCGAATGACACCACCTTGGCATCCTGCGTAACGATGCGGCCGAAACGCGCGGGCGGCCTGACGCAGGCAACCGTGGCTTTGCGGCCATGGCCGGCATGGAAGGCTAATTGCGCGCCGATATCGATGTTCGACAGGCCGTCTCCGTACGTCATGCAGAACGGCTCACCGGCGCTCAAGAATTTGCCGATCTGCAACAGCCGGCCGCCGGTCATACTGTCCTCGCCGGTATCGACCAAGGTCACCTTCCAAGGCTCGACGCGGCAGTCGTGATACTCAACACGGTTTTCCGCCATATCAAAAGTGACGTCGGCTTGGTGCAGGAAATAATTCGCAAAATATTCCTTGATCATGTAGCCCTTGTAGCCGACGCAAACGATGAACTCGTTCACGCCGAAGGACGCATACAGTTTCATAATGTGCCACAAGATGGGTCGCGTGCCGACCTCCACCATGGGCTTCGGACGCGTGTTCGATTCCTCGGCGATGCGCGTACCTTTGCCGCCGGCCAGAATGACGCACTTCATGCGCGCAATGCCGGCAGCGATTGATACTGCACAATCTGTGCTTCGGAAAACTTCAGCATATCTTCTCCTGCCGTGTGGGCCCGGTACCAATCCGCAGTCCAAGCCAGCGACTCACCGACGTCAAGCCGCGGATGCCATTGCAATGAACTTTGCGCCAGAGCCGATGACAGGGTCAGCGCGCCGGCTTCCTTGGGGTTGACGCCGGCATCGCGCTGCCAACCCGGGCGACCCGAAAACCGCGCGCTGAAGGTGTCCACGACCTCGCGCACCGTGCAAAAGGATGACCGGTTTGGACCGAAATTGACAGCGCGCGGCGCAACCGCCGGTGTCTGCACCAGTGCCTGCGCCAGGGTCAGGTACCCTGACAGCGGCTCGAGGACATGCTGCCAAGGTCTGACGGCATCGGGAAATCTCAAACTCACCGGCTTGTTGGCCTCGAGCGCGCGAATGCAATCGGGAATGAGACGATCTTGCGACCAATCGCCGCCGCCGATGACATTGCCGGCACGCACCGAGGCGATCGGCGGACCTCCGCCAAAGAAGCTATCGCGGAAACTGCCCGTCAACAACTCCGCGCAAGCCTTGCTGTTGCTGTAAGGATCATGACCCCCTAGGCGATCGCTCTCAACAAAGGGGCGGCCCTCATCGTGATTTTCATACACCTTATCGCTGGTCACGACGAGCACGCACTGCAGGTGTTTGAGCGTCCGGCACGCCTGCAATACGATTCCGGTACCCAAGACGTTGGTCGCGTAGGTCGCGAGCGGATCGCGATACGACTCCCTGACGAGCGCCTGTGCCGCCATGTGAATGACGACCTGCGCATCCGATCCCAGGAGCGCCGCGCGAATTTTTTCCTCATCGCGAATATCGGCGATGTGCGAGCGGGATTTGTCGCCCACCAGATCGTAGAGACTCGGGTCGGTGTGCGGCGCGAGTGAATAGCCGGTCACCTGGGCGCCCATCCGGCGCAGCCAGAGACTCAGCCATGCGCCCTTGAAGCCGGTGTGGCCGGTGAGAAACACCCGGCGGTCCCGCCAGAACTCGCTTGTTGATTGGGTAATGAGTTATCCCGCCTTCTTGTTCCAATAAGATTTCAAAATTTCCAAGGTAGGCCGCGCGCCGCCTGCCTTAAGCGCGCCGCTCAGACGTATCTGTACGGTCCAAAATTTGGCGAAGCGGCGCAGCATCAGAAAAACGTCTTTGTACTGGCCGCGGCCTTGCGTTGCATAGGCGATCTTGAGCGCATCGCAGATGATGGCCACCGGCAATTTGTAGATGCGCGAACGCGATGCAAAGGGATCGTGCACGCAGGTCGCGTAACTTGGGTCGGTGATCAGGATCCACGTGGCCACGCGCTCCATGAGGAATATTTTCATCTGCACGTCGCGGCGGCCGCGATACTGCGTCGGCGTGCGCAATTGGATTCCCAGCGGGTCATCAGGGACTTCCGCGATGGCAAATAACTGCTCCGTGATCGCCAGCCACGCTCTCCAAAACCTCGGCTTGGCTATGAAGTAATTGGAATGCACCGTGTTTCTGGAATCGGAGATGAGTTCCTCGAGCGGCTGCGGATGATTGATGCGCGCAAAGAATTCCTTTGCCACCTTCAGCAGGCCGGGATGCTCCGCGTTGCCGTGCTCGAACACATTGAGAAAAAAAGCGCTGTTGTGGATGCTCGGGCTGAACAGTGCAACCTCCGTGGCCGGCCCGGAGGCTTGAATGAAATCACGAACCTGGGCCGCGCTCAAATTGGTTTTCAGCTTGAATTTCGGCGACAAAAAGCCGTAGAAAGCGCTCTCGTCCAACTTTTCGTTGCGCAGGAACTTTCGGATCGGCCAATATTCGTACCAATCGGGCCGCTCGTTCCCCGAGTTGTCCAAAACATCGAAGCCAGGATCTAATTCTTGACGTGATGTGTAGTGGTTGAGGATTTGGTATGTATGCACGGAATGCATGGCCGAAGCATACCGGCTTCACGCGGCGGCGGCGAGGTCATCAGGCGGCGATCCGGGCAAGCAGCCGCAGATAGTTCGCACCATAGCTGCGAAGCGAATAGCGCTCCTCGACGTGCAAGCGTCCTTTGGCGCCGAAGCTTGCGCGCAACTCAGGCGAGACGATCAAGCGTTCCAAGCTGCGTTCCCAGGCATCGACGTCGGTCGCGTGAAAACCGTTGATCCCGTCCACCACGGCTTCCGTGTTGGCACCCACGGGTGAGGCAACGCAGGGAAGCGCGGCGGCCATGTACTGCAACAACTTGAAGGCGCACTTGCCGCGCGACCAGGCATCATCGGTGAGCGGCATCACGCCGATGTGTGCACCCGCCAATGATTGCGCCTCAGTGGCGGAACTCCAGGGCACCCGCTCCACCGTCACGTCGCTCCAATCGGGAAATGCCGAACAGATCACGCGCAGCCTCAAAGTCGGGTGCCGCCGGGTCAAACGCGCCAAGGCGGGCCTGATCATTTCCAGGTAAATGAGATTCTCAGGGCTGCCGATCCACGCGATCGTGGGAGGATCTGCAGGTCCCGCTGTCGTGGGGATGTAGCCGGCGGTGTCGATCGATGTGGGCAGCACGGCGACTTGCTTGGCCGAAGCGCGCGCGACGCCGGCCAGGACGTCGTTTCCCGCGGCGACCGCATCGACCCAGCGGCAGGTCGCAGCAAATTTTTGCTTGCGCCAGGGGGATTCATCCGGAACATCCCCGAGTCGCCGCGGTTTGCGCACATAGATGGCGTCATCCACATCGAATATGCGCCGCCGGCTGTATGCGGCAAACAGGCGCGCTTCGATCGAACTGAGCTTGATCTGATGCAGCACGGTGACGTTCGCCCACCGAAACAGTTCGCGCCGCTCCCAGGTTCGCAGGCCATAGCGCCCGCTCGGGAATTGCTCGGCGTGTACCTGCCAACCGGCCTCTTGCAGGGGCGCAACCAGGCTGCGCATGCGGTGCCGAAACGAGGGCTGATCCAGACCATATCCCAGCAATACGATATTGGACATACGCCTTACACCGTTTTCATCAGTCGCGTCAGCGCGGCCAGCGCGACTTCAATGCCGTCGGCCAACTGCAGCGCGGATGCGCGTTGCGCCAGGGCGAGGCGCGCGGACTCATTGCTCAAGAGTGCGCCTGCGGCTTGCACGATCCCGGCCGCGTCGAGTTTGGCGCCGATCGCCACATCGGCGTCAAGGCAGCGTTGTATGCGTTGATGCTGATCCCGGGCAATCGGGATGGCGATGCAGGCGCGGCCGCAGGCAATCCCTTGCAGCAGCGTTGAACCGCCATTGGTGACAATGAGCCGCGCGCCGCTCATCAATTCCGCAAGATCAGATTGCGGCAGTGCTTGGAAACAGCGCAGCCGCGAGCTGGGCGCCGTGCCTGTTGGACCGACGAACACGGTCGGCGTGCCGCCATCGGCAAGGGTATTTGCTGCTGCGAGAAATGTTGCCGCCGCATCTGCGGCGCCCGGATGCCCGGTCCCCCCGCCCGGCACGACCAGTACATAGGTCTCAAGGTTCAAGCCCGCGCGTGCCATGATCGAATTCTCTGAGCCGGGTTGCGATAAAATCACATCGAGATACCTTAGGGCGGGTCTGCGCAGCCAGTCGAGCTTCAGTCGCTCGAAAACATTGAGGGCGCCCGCGATGAATTGCGGATAGGCAATCCAGTGTTCATCGATCAGCCGCATCCAGCGCCATCGAAACGCCTTGCGCCTTTGGCGGGAGCGCGAACTGATAAAAATGATGCGCGCTCCCGCCCGAGCCGCTGCGTGCAACTGTGCGGTGCGGCCTGCGTTGTCGAAGATCACGATGTGGGGCTTGAACTTTTGGATCGACTCGGTGACCGCTGCCGTGTGAAACGTGGGCGAAGAATCCAGCAAGATTGCCGGAAACGGCGCCGCGGCAGCGTAAGGGGCTTGGCGGCTCAAGATAAATTGGATCTCAGCTTCCGGCCATTGCCGCCGCACGGCATGCGCAATCGCCAAGCTGCGCGCGTATTCGCCCATGCCGAACGCACCGGAAACGGGAATAAAGAGAATTCGCGGGGCCTCAGGCAAAGGCTGTGAACCAGCGGTCCAGCACCAACAAGTACCAGGCGCGTCTGAATTCGACACCCACCGCTTGTTGCAGTACACCGCGATCCATCAGACGCCGCACGGCATCGTGAAGCAATGCCGGGTGCTGCTTCAGCCAGCGGTGCACGGGAAGCCCAAAGCCGGACTTGGGCCGATTCAAATGATTGGGCGGCAATCGCGGCTCCATCAAGCGGCGCACCAGTAGTTTTCCCCGCCGCCGACGTTCATCAACCAGCAGCTTAGGGTCCACGCTCAACATGAACTCGACCAAGCGATGATCCAACAACGGCGGCCGCACCTCCAGAGAATGCGCCATGCTGGTTCGATCCACCTTGGTCAGCAGGCCTTCCGCCAGATCGGTGTTTAAATCCAGCCACCGCAGTTGCGCCAGCGGCTGCAAATCTTCGCGCCAAAACTGCCGGTAGAACCAGAGATAATCGTACTCAGGCTCTTTCCAGGACGGCGCGAGCAGAGCGTCGATCTGTTGAGCCGTCATTCCGCCCAAGGCAGCGGCATAGGCGGCCAGTCCGACATAGCCATGGCGCTGCATCGAGGAGGCGAGACGCGACAGCGGCGGCAGGTACCTGGCCAACGATCGATT
>DATHFW010000265.1:0-14360 GCA_035317945.1 Steroidobacteraceae bacterium
GAGAAAATCCAGCGTGCGGCGTTCCGCGGTCGGCGCATCGATGTCGCTGGCCAATACGCGGGCGGCCAATCCGGAACGGCCATGCTGATTCCGGTTCCAATCATCCATGGCGTTCAAAATCGCCTCGCTCTGGTGCAGGGCGAGCACCGGCCCTTCGGCAAGCACGTTGAGGTATTTGTCGGTTACGATCGTCGCTATCTCGATGATCAGATCCGAATCGGGCTTGAGGCCCGTCATTTCCAAGTCGATCCAAATGAGATTTTCGGGGGATTTCATGGTGTTTAGCGCAAATAATTCGCCATGGTAGCAGGCGGCACCGGCACCGTCCTTGCGAGTTTCGGGCGAGGCGTGTTGGTTCAGACGGGCGAGGGCCTGGTTCGCTGCGGGCTCAAGGGGCGCAAATTGCGCGTCGTGTGCGGCGATCGGGTTATCTGGGGTTATCCGCCTGCCGCCGACGGCCCGTCGGTCGAATCCATCGAGCCGCGCCGCAATCTCATCGAGCGCATCGATTCACGCGGGCGGCCCGAACCGGTCGCCGCCAATATCGACAAACTCGCGATTGTCGTGGCGCCCGAGCCCACGCCCGACTGGTTCCTCGTGGACCGCTACTGGGCCGGCGCCGTTCTCAAGGATTTAGAAGCGCTGATCATCGTGAATAAAAAAGACCTCGGCACGGATGGCATCCAACCGCAACTCGGCGAATACCGAAAATTGAACCTGAGGTGCATCGAAGTAAGCTGCCAATCGGGCGACGGCATTGCCGATCTCGAGCGCCTGCTCAGCGGCAGCGTCAATTTGCTGGTCGGCCAATCCGGCGTCGGCAAATCATCTCTGGTCAACGCCCTCGCGCCCGAAGCGGCAGCGCAGACCGCGGAGTTGACTCGCGATGCCGAGGGGCGGCACACCACCACCACCGCCCGTTGGTATCAGCTCGACCCGGCCTCCGCCATCATCGATGCTCCGGGAGTCCGCGACTTCGCGCCGCCCGCCCACCTGGTGCGCGCGGCGGAACGCGGTTTTGTGGAGATCCACGAGCGCAGCGTGCACTGTCGATTCAAGGATTGCCGGCATATGGAGGAGCCCGGCTGCGCGGTGCGCACGGCCGTGATCAATCAACAAATCTCGACGCGCCGCTACGAAAGCTATCGGCGGCTATTTCGGCTGTACGAGAAACTGGCGAGCTAAGGGGCGTCACGAAACGACGGTGCGTCCGGCCAACGCATGCGCCAGGGTGCCGCCGTCGACATATTCCAACTCGCCGCCGACCGGGACGCCATGCGCAATGCGCGATGCCTTGATTCCCAAACGCAGCGCCAGCTCGCCCAGATAGTGGGCCGTGGCCTCGCCTTCGGCCGTTGGGTTCGTCGCCAGAATCACTTCGCGAACCTCGCCGCCCCTGAGAAGCTGCTCGAATTCATCCAGTCCCAGTTCGGCCGGCCCCACGCCATCGAGCGGCGACAAATGCCCCATGAGCACGAAGTAGCGCCCGCGAAATCCGCCCGACTGCTCGATCGCGACGACATCCGCGGGCGACTCGACCACGCAGAGCTGCGCCAGATCTCGCTGCGTGGAAGCACAAATCGTGCAGAGCTCGCTTTCCGTCAACATGCGGCAACGCTTGCAGTGGCCCACCTGTTGCAGCGCCTCGGCCAGTGCCTGGCTCAAGGTTCTGCCGCCGTCACGGTCTCGCTCCAACAAGTAGAACGCCATGCGCTGCGCCGATTTGGGACCGACGCCCGGCAAGCATCGCAGCGAATCGATCAGGCGCGCTAATGTCGGCGTGTATTTCATCTGGAGCTTAAATCCTCAGAACGGCAATTTCATGCCCGGCGGGAGATTGAGGCCCGACATCAGGCCCGAATATTTTTCCTGAGTGCGCGCGGCAATCTTGCGAACCGCGTCGGTGATGGCCGCGGCCAACAGGTCCTCGAGCATGTCCTTATCCTCGCCGAGCAACTTCGGCTCGATCAGCACCTTCTTCGCCTCGTGCCGTCCATTCAAAGTCACCTTGACCATGCCCGCACCGGATTCTCCGGTGACTTCGATTTCGGCCAGTTCGGCCTGCGCCTTCTGCATCGTCTCCTGCATTTGCTGCGCTTGACGCATCAGATTTCCCAATCCGCCTTTCATCATAGCCGGGCCTCCGTTTAGTTGGTTGGTTTGACCGAGGATACATCCACATCGGCGCCGAAGCGCTCGCGCAGCCCCTTGACGGCCGGGTCCGACTCGAACGCGCTTGCGGCGCGCGCGACTCTGTCCTGTTCCGCCTGGACGCGCTGGCGTGCCGGCGAGTTCAACGCGGAGTCTGCCGTCTCGAACGCGACGCGTATTTCCCGCCCAAGATATTTGGACAGCCCTTGCACCAGTTTCTCCTCGATGGGACGCGTGCGCCGATCCGACGCGGCCTGATCGAGTTTCAGGGTCAGCAGGTTGTTCTCGAAACGCGCCGGGACGCAATTCAGCGCGAGCTGGCGCACCATCGCGCTCAAACCGGCGGCTTCCACCACCGCGGGCCAATTGGCGGCATCGATGCTGGTCAGCCGCGCCTCGAGCGCGGAGGCCCCCGGCGCCGAAGAGCCGGCCACCGACGCGCCCGCCGCCGGCAAATCGAGAGCGGCGACCGCGGTGGGCCGCCCCGTTTTGACCGGCTGAGCGGCACTCTCCGGCCGAAATGCCAGCATTCGCAGCAATGTCATTTCGAAACCGACGCGCGGCTCCGGCGCCATGTTCAAATCGCGGCGACCGCCGAGCGCAATCTGATAGTAAAGCTGCGCATCTTCGGGGGATATCGCCACGGCGAGCTTGCTCAGGAGTGCGGAATCGAATTCTTCATCCATCTGCGCGGCTTCGGGCACGATTTGCACGATGGCTATGCGCTGCAGCAACGCCGCCAGTTCCACCAGCGCGCGATCATAGTCCGGCGCATCGCGATCGAGTTCCCTCACTTCGGCGAGCAGCGCCGCGCCGTCGCCGCGGGATACCGCTTCGATGAGCCGGCCCACATGGCCGCGATCGATGGTACCGAGCATCGAGCGCGCATTGGCTTCGTTTACCGTGCCGCCGCCGAATGCAATGAGCTGATCCAGCAGGCTGAGCGCATCACGCATGCTGCCGTCCGCTGCGCGCGCCAGCAGCGCAATCGCCGCCGGCTCGAACGCCAAATTCTCCGCGGCCGCGATGAATTTCAATCGCTCGCCGATCATGGCGGCCGACAGCCGTTTGAGGCTGAACTGCAGACAACGCGACAGCACGGTCACGGGCAATTTCTGCGGGTCCGTGGTGGCCAGCAAGAATTTGACATGCGGCGGCGGCTCTTCCAGCGTTTTCAGCAATGCGTTGAAAGAATGGGTCGACAGCATGTGGACTTCGTCGATGAGGTACACCTTGTAGCGACCGCGGGTTGGCGCGTATTGCACGTTGTCGAGCATATCCCGGGTGTCATCGACCTTGGTGCGCGAGGCGGCGTCGACTTCGATGAGATCGACAAAACGGCCCTCGTCAATCTCGCGGCACGCGGCGCACACACCGCACGGGTTGGAGCTGACGCCCGCCGTCTCGCAATTCAATGATTTTGCCAGGATGCGCGCAACCGTCGTCTTGCCGACTCCGCGGGTTCCGGTGAACAGGAATGCGTGGTGTACTTTGCCGCTGTCGAGTGCATTGCTGAGCGCGCGCAGCACGTGCTCCTGCCCGACCATTTCGGCAAATCGTTTGGGGCGCCATTTACGCGCTAATACGACGTAGCTCATAACGTATATTGTCGCACGCCTTCTAGGCGAGCCTCACTTTAGGAGGCGGCCCGCGCCCGCAGGACTTCGGCGCCCGACTTAAAGCCTCTACCGCTGCTCCCTTCCGGGCCTGACGGGGTTCGTGACCAGTCGTCGCGAAGATGCAAACGCGAGCCACCATAAACTTATATGTGTGGCGGAGAGGGTGGGATGGACTCGGGCCGTCCCGGCCCTCGCCCTGCGGGCGCACTGCGTGCGTCCAAAATCGCTCCCGGCGATTTTGTCGAACCCAGGGTTCGAACCCCACCTCAACCATCAAATACACAAAATCAGTCTAGCCGATAAAACGCGATACTCTGCAGAAAAACTTTGGCGGAGAGGGTGGGATTCGAACCCACGAACACGGTTAGGTGTTACACACTTTCCAGGCGTGCGCCTTCGACCGCTCGGCCACCTCTCCTCGCGGCGCAAGGGTACCGGAGCGGACTCACGCGATCAAATCTAGCCGCTGGCAGCCTTGTTGGGCGGAGCCGGCATGTAGCGCGGCGGAACGTCGTAACACGTGTCCTTGGGCCCGGGCGGCGGCGGTACGTCGGAGACCGGGGGGATGACCAATGCGCCGGCTGTATTCGGCGAATCCAATCCCGGAGGCACCGTCAGCGGCTGGGCCGACAGGGCGTGCTGATACTCCTGCTTACTGTGACAGTCAGGGTTCAGCTTGCTGAACAGGTGGCAGCCGCTCATCAGAGCGCTCACGGCAATCAACACTAAAACTCGATCAAGGCTCATGCAGCTTGGTCCTCAAGGGTAACTCCGGCAGCCCGCATCGCACGCAGCACGGTCTCGTGGTGCGCCGTCGCGAGTTCGACCAACGGAAGGCGGATTGCGTTCCCGATAAGCCCCATCCTCGCTACCGCCCATTTGACGGGTATCGGATTCGCTTCGACAAACAGATCCTTATGTAAAGGCTGCAAATTCGCGTCGATCGCCCGCGCTCCCGTCAAATCGCCCGACAGCGCCGCGGAACAGGCCTCGTGCATCTTGCGCGGCGCGACGTTCGCCGAAACGGAAATGACGCCGCGCGCGCCGACGCCCATCAAATCGATGGCGGTGGCATCGTCCCCTGACAGCAGAACGAACTCCGGGGGGCAAGCACTCAATATCTCGCGCCCCCGGCTCAACGATGCCGTTGCCTCTTTAATCGCCACAATACGAGGATGCCGCGCTAGACGCGCGACGGTGCTCGGCAAGAGATCCACCGCCGTTCGGCTCGGCACATTATACAGAATAATAGGCGCCGCGGACGCGTCCGCTGCGGCCATAAAGTGCCTGTAAAGACCTTCCTGCGGAGGTTTGTTGTAGTACGGCGTCACCAGCATCACGCCATCGACGCCGAGCCCGGACAGACTACGTGTCCGCGCCACTGTCGCATCCGTTGCGTGAAAACCTGCGCCGACGATGACTTTGAGCTTGTCGCGACAGCGAGCCACGGCCCGGCGCGTCAGTTCCTCGATTTCGGCTGCGGAAAGCACGGGCGATTCGCCGGTGGTGCCGGCAACCACAATTCCGTCGCTGCCCTCTTGCACGTGAAATTCCAGCAACCTATCCCACGCGGACCAGTCCAAAGCCCCGTCGGCGGTCATCGGAGTGACGATTGCAACCATGCTTCCGGAAAACATCGAAGGACTCCGCGGGAAATATCGCTACCTTAAGTGCCGGAGATACACCCTGGCAAGCGCCCATCCGGTAGAATTTGCGCCGATGAAACAACATATCGTCATTTCCGCCGTCGGCGGGGACCGTGTCGGCATGGTCCATGAACTATCCAAGGCCATCGCCGATTGCGGGGGCAGCATCAGCGAAAGCCGCATGACCTCGCTCGGCAATGAGTTTGCCATGCTGCTTCTGGTCAACGGCAACTGGCATACCCTCGCCAAACTGGAAGGCGAATTCAAGAAGCTTGCCGATGCTACGGGCATGAACATCCAGCTGCGACGCACGGAGGAGAGATCTGCGCGCAATGACATGCTGCCCTATTCCATCGACGTGGTTTGCCTGGACCAGACCGGCATCGTCGCGGGGCTGTCGGGATTCTTCTCGCAGCGCGGCGTCGACATCGCTGAGCTGTCGACGCGTTCCTACGCTGCCGCACACACCGGCGCTCCCATGTTCTCCGTGCAGATGATCGTGAATGTCCCGAGCCGTCTGCACATCGGCGTATTGCGCGAAGAGTTCATGGATTTCTGCGATCACCTGAACCTGGACGCCATTTTCGAACCCGTGAAGAGTTAGCCGCCCATGAGCAAGATCGAAATCGGCAAAAAGGCGCCGCCCTTCACCCTTGAAGGCACCAACGGCACGTGGTCGCTCGAGGACGGTAAAGGCACTGCCGTGGTGATTTATTTCTATCCGCGCGATAACACCTCGGGCTGCACCCAGGAAGGCTTGGATTTTTCCGCGTTGCACCCTCAGTTCAAGAGGGCCAAGGCACAGATTTTCGGGATCTCGCCCGATAGCGCGGCGTCGCACGAGAAATTCAAGAAAAAGATGTCGTTTCCCTTTGAGCTGCTGAGCGATCCCGATCAGAAGGTGTGCAATTTGTACGGTGTTTTCAAGGAAAAGAGCATGTACGGCAGGAAATACATGGGAGTCGAGCGCAGCACGTTTCTCATCGACGCCAAAGGCGTGCTGCAGCACGAGTGGCGCAAAGTGAAGGTGAAGGATCATGCCGAGGCTGTGTTGGCGGCGGTGAAGGCACTGTGACCGGCAACGTGCGGCCCTTGGGGACCGCGGTACTGAAGAGCCGTCAAGGCAAGGCCGAGCGCCGCATTTTCGTGCTCGATACGAATGTGCTGATGCATGATCCCACGGCAATCTTTCGCTTCGAAGAGCACGACATCTACATCCCGATGACGGTGCTCGAAGAACTCGACGCCGGCAAGAAAGGCCTCTCTGAACCGGCGCGCAACGTGCGCCAAGTCAGCCGCTTTCTGGACGAGCTGATGCATGGCGCGACCAAGAAGCAAATCGACCGCGGCCTCGCCTTGCCCACGGCCGCGCCCGTCAACCACGGCAAGCGTCCGCCCGGCGGCAGGCTGTTCTTCCAGACTCAGTTGCTGGAATCGGTGCTGCCGGACAGCCTGCCAGGACAAGGCGCCGACAATGCAATCCTGGCCAACACGCTGGCTCTGCAGCAGAAATTTCGCAATGTGCGCGTCACGCTGGTCTCGAAAGACATCAACCTGCGGATCAAAGCGGCGATCCTCGGCGTGCATGCGGAGGATTATTCCAGCGACAAGACCATCGAAGATGCGGATTTGCTGGTCAGCGGCGTGCAGCAGCTGCCGCAGAATTTCTGGGAAAAACACGGCAAGGGCATGGAGTCGTGGCAGCAACAGAGCCGCACGTATTATCGGGTGCGCGGGCCGCTGGTGCGCGAATGGAAAACCAATCAGTTCGTTTATGACCCGGGCGCGAACGGCGTCGAAGCCATCGTGCGCAAGCTCGAGGGCGAATCCGCGATTTTGGAACTCACCACCGACTACCGCACCGAGCGCAACAATGTGTGGGGCGTAACGGCGCGCAATCGCGAACAGAATCTTGCGTTGAATTTGCTGATGGATCCGGAAATCGACTTCGTGACGGTGTTAGGTCCCGCCGGCACCGGCAAGACGTTGCTGACCCTGGCGGCGGGCCTGGCGCAGACACTGGATCACAATCGCTTCGGCGAAATCATCATGACTCGCGTCACCATCCCCTTGGGAGAAGATATCGGCTTTTTGCCGGGCACCGAAGAGGAAAAAATGGAGCCCTGGATGGGCGCCCTGATGGACAATCTAGAGGTGCTGACCCAGAGCCAGGCCGGGGGCACGTGGGGGCGCGGCGCAACCAACGATCTTCTACGGCACCGCATCAAGATTCGCTCATTGAATTTCATGCGGGGCCGTACATTTCTGAACCGGTTCATCATTATCGATGAGGCGCAGAATCTCACGCCCAAACAGATGAAGGCACTGGTCACCCGCGCGGGGCCGGGCACCAAAATGGTCTGTTTGGGCAACATCGCGCAGATCGACACCCCCTACTTGACGGAGACCACCACGGGTCTCACTTACGTCGTAAACCGATTCCACGGATGGGCGTTTTCGGGACATATCACGCTGGTTCGCGGCGAGCGCTCGCGCTTGGCCGATTACGCATCCGAAGTTCTTTGATTTTGCTTCTGTTTTGAGCGAACTTTGGAATCCGGCGGTACTCAAAGGCTTAAGACCACATGTCAGCTCTGAAATCCATATCCGCACTCCTGGCTGCCGCTGCAGTCACGGTCAGTGTGGGCGTGGGTTATGCACAAGGAGTCAAAGGCACCAATCAAGATCTTCCCGAATTGGGCAGCCCGGCAAATGCTGCGATCTCCATTGACGATGAGTATCACGCGGGTCTCTCCTACGTTAACGAGATTCGCAACACCGGCCTGATCCTCACCGACCCCGAGGTCAGCCAGTACGCCCAGGAAATTGGTCACAGCCTGTCGAGCCACGCGGAAGAGGGTCAACACCAGTTCTACTACTTCGTCTTGCGCGATCCGGTGGTCAACGCTTTCGCAGTACCCGGCGGCTTCGTGGCGATTCAAAGCGGCTTGATCCTGGCCACGCGCAACGAGAACGAACTGGCAGGTGTACTGGCGCATGAAACGGCGCACGTCACGCAGCGCCACCTGGTGCGCCAGATCATCGACCAGGGCCATGAAGGATTGTTGGCGTCGGCCGCGATGTTGGCAGCCGTGCTGTTGGGCGCAACAGCGGGCCGCGGCTCTCCCGACGCGATCGAGGGCGCCATTCTGGCGGGCCAGAGCGCCATGATTCAGCATCAGATCAATTACACCCGCAGCAGCGAATTCGAAGCCGACCGCATCGGCATCAGCACCATGGCGGACGCCGGCTACGATCCTTTGGGCATGGCCAGTTTTTTCGACTGGATGGGCCGTACCGGCCCGGAGCCGAGCCGCGTCAATGCCGTGCAGTTTTTAATCGATCACCCGATATTTTCAGATCGCGTGGCGGAAGCGCGCGACCGCGCGGACCAGATCGGTCGAGTCCGCCACGAAGATTCATTGAGTTACAGGCTTATCAAGGAACGCTTGCGGTCCGTCGCCGACGATCCGCAAGTTGCGCGCCAGTACTATGTGAACCTCCTCAAGAATGGGGGCGGAAAGAGCGTCGAAGAACGCTATGGCAAGGATGTCGCAGAGATTGCAACGCGGAATCCCGCGGCCGCGATTCCCGATCTGCTGGAACTGGTGCGCGATTACCCCAAGGTAACGCAGTTTTACGGCGCGCTCGGCCAAGCGTACCTCGCCAACAATCAGCTCAAGGAATCGTCTGCGGTGCTCGAGAGAGCCATGATTTTATTTCCGCGCAACGTGCCCATCACGATCCGGCTGGCGGAAACGCTGATGCGCTCCGGCGACAACAAGCGCGCGCACCTGGTGTTGTTGGATTTATTCAATAGCGTCGCGCCCACGCCGGACCAGACTCGACTCATCGCAAAAGCGGCCAACACGGCCGGCGACTATGCGGACTCATACAGCTATATGGCAGAGTTTTACCTGATGACGGGCAATCTCAATATGGCATCCAATCAACTGCAGATGGCGTTGGGCCTGCCGGGATTGGACGCTGTGCAGCGAGCTCGCTATAGCGCGCGTCTCGAGGAGATTCGAGCCGCCATGCCCAAGAAGGACAGGAACAAAGACACGGTCGCGGGCGACAGCCGCAACGGCGGCAATAGTCGATACTGAACTGCTCCGAGTATCCCGCTGAATCTCCCTGTCATGGTATCGTTAGCCGATGTCCACGAGGGTTCGGAGAGATTTAGTATGCGGAGAATAAGGCACGCACGCATGGTGCTCGGGTTGGCTTTGGCCGCGGCCCTGAGCGGCTGCGTCACGCTTCCCGCCAACCATAGCCCGCCTCCGCAAGACCCCTGGGAATCCTGGAATCGCGGCGTATACCGGGTCAACGACAAAGTCGATCGTGCCGTCCTAAAGCCCGTGGCGCGCACCTACGTGCGGGCGGTCCCTGCGCCTGCGCGCACCGGCGTCAGCAATTTTTTCGCGAATCTGCACACCACGACGGTGATGATCAACGATGCTTTGCAGGGCAAATTTGGCGCGGCGGCCAATGATCTCGCGCGCTTCGTGGTCAATACAACCGTCGGCGTCGGCGGTCTCTTGGACCCCGCTTCGCACATGGGCTTGGACAAGAACGATGAGGATTTTGGCCAAACCTTGGGCCATTGGGGCGTTCCGCCCGGACCGTTTGTAGAAATTCCAATCCTGGGGCCATCCGACGCGCGCGATGGGTCAGGACGAGTTGCGGATATATTTACCGGTCCTACACACTACATCGACAACAACTGGGTCTCGTATGGGCTTTACGGCGTCAGTGCATTGGACGCACGCGCGAGCTTGCTGTCGCTGGATGAAACATTGCAGAAAGTCTTCGACCCGTATGCCTTCGTGCGCGACGCCTATTTGCAGCGTCGCGCCTACCTCGTGTCCGACGGAAAAGTGACGGAGGAAGTCCTGGTGGATCCGGGCGCTGATGATGCGGACACGGCCCCACCGCCGGCCCCACCCGCACCGCCGCCCGACAAGCCGAACTGAAGCCGGGTCACTGCACCGCCCGTCTCAGTTCGGCGGATTGTTCGCTTTGAGAAATGCGACCGTCGTCTGCAGCATCTGCAGCCGGGTTTCGCTGCGCGACAGCCAGTGATCCTCGTGTTTCATGGTCACCACAAAACAACCTAGCTGACTGTCAGCAACTCTTCCACTTCGCTCAAGCGCGCGAGCTGATGTAATTGGGCCGGGATGTTTTCGTAGCGCAGGCTATGGCGCGAGGCTCGCGCGACGCTCAGCCACTCGATCAATAACGCCAGGCCGGAGCTGTCGCTGTCCTTGACGCCGGCCAGATCAATGACGGCGGCGCGCCCATTGCCGATGGCCTCGCTGCCTTCGCTCAGCAATGAGGTCACCGTGGTGAAATGCAGCACGCCATTCACGCTCGAGCGCTCACCTTCCTGAAGCTCGAACACAGCCTTGTGCACAGTGCTATTGAGCAATGCGCGCCGGCTGCGGCGAAAGGGCGCTGCGCTCAATGGCTGCTCACCGCGGCGCTATTGGGCCCAACCTTGCCTTCCTTCTCCAAACGGGTAATTACATCGTCCAGCCCCTTTTGCTGGATCTCGGACGCAAAGTCGGTGCGGAAGCTCTTTACATAAGAAATGCCTTCGATCACCACGTCCCAGGCCTTCCAGCCGTCAGGTGTCTTTCGCAAACTGAAATTGACCGGCACTTTGTCGCCCGATGATCTCTTGACCTCGGTGCGCACGGTTGCCGTTGTATCGCCGGGATCGCCCTTGTAGGGCAACACGACGAAGCGATCGCCCGTGAAATCGATCAGCGCCGCGCCATAATTCCGCAATAGCGAATGATAGAACGCATCGACAAAGCGCTTGCGCTGCTCGGGTGTCGCGGTGCGCCAGCTTTGGCCCAAGACCAGCCGGGCCGAATACTCGGTGTCGAAATTCGGCAGCAGCACATTGCCCACCAGCGCATCCAGTTTCTTCGGATCGCCCTTGTACATGGCTCGATTGGCGTCCAATTCCTGCAGCATCTTCTTCGCGGAGTTCTCCACCAGTTCTTGGGGGCTCAAGGTGTTGGCGTTGGCGGCAGCTGGTGTATCGGCTGCATGCGCGCCGATTGCCAGCAGGGATACGAGCATCGCCGTGATAACTTTGATCATTTCGTTTTCTCCGTTGCTTTCGGATCCGCGCGCGCGGGCGCCTGTTCGTCAGCTTTTGACTTCGTGAAATTCGCCAAGACTTGACCGATTAAATTCTCGAGCACAAAGGCCGACTGCGTAAAGTCGATTTGACCGCCGTCCTTCAGATACGTGTCGGCACCGCCGGCGGTGAGGCCGATAAACTTACCGCCCAACAGGCCCTGGGTGTAAATGCTGGCATCACTGTCGGTGGGAATTTTGCTGTAGCGTTCATTCAACCGCAACAGAACCACGGCTTTGTATTCATTGGAATCGAAGTCGATTTTCGTGACGCGCCCGACTTCGACGCCCGACATCGACACTGGAGCCCCCACCTTGAGATCACCGACGTTGTCGAACTTGGCGGTCACCTGATAGTGCGCAGGGCCGAATACCGCCAGTCCGTGGCTGGTCGTCTGCGTCGTCAGGAAGAACAGCGCCGCAAAGCCCAGCAGGACAAACGAGCCGGTTCCCAGATTCAACGTGCGTGACTTGCGCATAGCAACACTCCTACAAAAACGCTGCGGTGATCAAATAGTCTAAAAATAGAATCACCACGGCCGACGTGACGACGGTGCTCGTGGTGGCTCTGCCGACGCCCTCCGCAGTGGGCGTTGCGTAATATCCCTGGTAGACGGCAATGAGGCTGCAGGCGACGCCAAAGACGAAGCTCTTGACGACACCCTCGGTGACATCCGACAAGCTCACCGCGGAGCGCATCTGCGACCAGAAGCTGCCCGAATCGACCCCCATGATCTGGACGCCCACGAGCTGCGCACCATAGATGCCGATGACGCTGAAGATGCCTGCCAACAAGGGCATCGCAATCACGCCGCCCAAGAATCGCGGCACCACCACGCGCTGGATGGGGTCGACCGCCATCATTTCCATGGCCGACAACTGATCCGTGGCGCGCATCAATCCCAATTCCGATGCCAGCGCCGTGCCGGCACGGCCGGCAAACAACAAGGCAGTCACCACGGGACCCAACTCTTTGACCAGCCCGATGGTCGCCGCGGTGCCCAGCGCTTCTTCAGAGCCGAATCGCTGCAGAAGCTGAAACCCTTGCAGCCCCAGCACCATGCCGACGAACAGCCCGGAGAGCATGATGATGATCAGCGACAAGGCACCCGAGTTGAAGATCTGCTGCGAAATCAAGTTGAATCTGAGCAACACGCGCGGCGTATTGCCGACCAGGCGAAACAGGAAGTGAACGACCGAACCTAAGCCTTCCAAGGCATCGGTGAAACTCTCCCACAGCTCGCCGATCATGCTCTAAGGGTCCTCGCTTCGAGACATCAGTTCGCTGAAATAATCGGGCGCCGGAAAATGAAACGGCACGGGACCATCCGCGAGACCGCCGATGAATTGCTTGACGATTTCGGTCGGATTGGTTTTCAGCTCCTGCGGCGCGCCGCCCGCGACCACTTTGCCGCCCGACAACAGGAACACTTGATCCGCAACGGTGGAAATCTCTTGCACGTCGTGGGAGACGACGATACTGGTAATGCCGAGGGTATCGTTCAGCCGGCGAATCAGCCGCAAAATGACTCCCAATGAAATGGGGTCCAGACCGACGAACGGCTCATCGTAAATCAACAGTTCCGGATCCATGACGATGGCCCGCGCCAGAGCAACCCGGCGGCTCATGCCGCCGGACAGTTCTGCCGGCATCAATTCCGCGGCGCCGCGCAGTCCCACGGCCTGTAATTTTGTGAGCACCAATTGGCGAATCAGCCGCTCGGTCAGGTCGGTGTGCTCGCGCAAGGGAAAGGCGACGTTTTCGAACACGCTGAAATCAGTCAGCAGCGCGCCGTTTTGAAACAGCATGCCCATCCGGCGGCGCAGCACGTACAGGTCGGCACGCGACACCACCCGCATGTCTTGCCCTGCTACTTGGATCTCGCCGCTATCGGCCGATACTTGGCCCGTAATCAGGCGCAGCAAGGTCGTCTTTCCGGTGCCGCTGGGGCCCATCACCGCAGTGATTTTGCCGCGCGGAATCTGAATATCCAGACCCGCGAACACCGGACGACCGTTGACCGCGTAGTCCAGATTCCGAATATCAACTATGGGGGCGCGCTGATTCAATGGATTGGCTGGCCGCGTCTTAATGGACGCGGCGTAGCGCGGGGTTAAGCCGCGGACGATTCCATGGCGGGTTTGTATTCCCCGACTGCCGCCAAGCCATTGAGTTTGGCGCGCTTCGCCAGGGCCTTCTGTCCACCCGGAAATCCACTTGCCTTGCCCTCCCAGGCATTCAACGCATCTTCCTGCAGCGCACGCCCGTAGCTGAATGTCAGGCCCCAGGGCAGAGGCCCCGCCGCATGCATCAGGCTCAGGTGCAACGTGGCATCCGTGGGACTCTGGCCGCCGGACAAGAACGCAATGCCGGGGACCGCTGAGGGAACCTGGCGCTTCAGCGTGCGAATGGTCGCTTCGGCGATGCGCTCCGGGCTCGCCTGGTCAGGACATTTCTTGCCCGGAATCACCATATTCGGCTTGAGAATCATGCCCTCGAGACTCACGCGCGCGGCAAACAGATGGCTGAACACACTGTCCAGCACCAGGTTGGTCACTTCCTCGCAACGCTCCAACGGGTGGGCGCCATCCATGAGCACTTCAGGCTCTACGATGGGTACGATCCCGGCTTCCTGGGCCAGGGTCGCATAGCGCGCCAACGCCTCCGCATTGGCATCAATGGCGTATCGGGTGGGGATACCTGAATCGATGTTGATGACGGCGCGCCATTTGGCAAATCTAGCTCCCAACTTGTGGTACTCGGCGAAGCGCTCGCGCAATCCGTCCAAGC
>DATHFW010000266.1:0-23980 GCA_035317945.1 Steroidobacteraceae bacterium
CCTTCATGCCCAGCAGCGCCAGGAAGCGCGCGTTGGCGAAGAGAATCACTTTGCGGTGCACGAGCACCGCGTCATGCACGGTCTCGACCAAACGCTGCAACAAATGTTCGCGATCCTGGAGCTGCGTGCCGCGCAGCTCCAGATCCTCCAGTAATTTGTTGACTGCGCCGCCGAGCTTGCCCAGCGCACCGGGCTCGGCGCTGAGCGCGATGCGTCCGGATGCGCCGCCTTGGCTGATGAGATGTTGAATCTGGCTCGAGAAATCGTTGAACGCACGCTCCTGCCGCCGCTTCCACGCAACGAGCATGACTACGCCTACCGCCAGAATGGCCGCGGTTACCAACCACAACTCAAGGGAAGACAGGATCAACGCGGACCTCAATAACGACGAGTCTTAGCGGCGCTTAATATTTGGACGCCCTTCATGAGCTGGACACGCCGCGAACCATCGTGATGTGGAGAATAGCGCAAGGGGCTCGCGTAGCCTGTCGAAATTGACCATAATCAGCGGCCTTAATCGCGCACGAGAAATCATGGATAACCCGACCGCTCGCCGGCAAATGGTGGATCAGCAGATTCGCACCTGGGAAGTACTCGATCCTAGAGTGCTCGATGTCTTCGCCGAAGTGCCGCGTGAAGCGTTCGTACCCCCCGAATACCGTGAGCTGGCATTTGCCGACGTACCCATTCCGATCGGATTAAGTCAATCCATGCTGGCCCCGAAAATTCAGGGGCGCATTTTGCAGGCCCTGGGGGTCATGGCCTCCGACAGCGTGCTGGAGGTCGGCAGCGGCACGGGCTATCTCGCCGCTTGCCTGAGTTTGCTGGCATCCAAGACCCGCTCCATCGATATTCATCCCCAATTCACCGCCTCAGCGAGCGCGAACTTGCGTGCGGTGCCGGCCGCGCGCGTGGAGTTTGAGACTCGGGATGCGTTTGCCGCCGCCCCCCTGGGCGAGTACGACGCCATCGCGGTCACCGGTTCGCTGCCGGTGTACGACGCACGATTTGAGCGGTCGCTGCGCATCGGCGGACGGCTGTTCGTCGTCGTGGGCGAAGCGCCGGTGATGGACGCCATGCTGGTGCGCCGGGTCGATACGGCCGAGTGGATCCGCGAAAGCTTGTTCGAAACCGTTATTGAGCCCCTGATCAATGCCACTGCGGCGCAGAGGTTTGTGTTTTAGGCATGGTCAGCGAACTCAGCCCGCGAGAATTCCTCGATCGGCGCACGAGAGGCGAGGACATGACGCTCCTCGACGTGCGCGAGGATTGGGAAGTCGCGCTGGCGCCGGTACCGACGAACATCGTGCACATCCCCATGGGCGAGATCTCGGCCCGAATCGGCGAACTGGATCCGAAGAAGGAGACCGTGGTGATCTGTCGCTCGGGCGGCCGCAGTGCGCAGGTTGCTGATTTTCTCGAACGCCAGGGGTTTGGAAAAGTTTTTAACCTCGCCGGCGGAATTTTGGCCTGGTCCCGGGTTATAGACCCTAGGATTCCACAGTATTGACCCGCTTTGAGCTAGTGATATAGTAGTATATAACACTATACTACCGGCCTGGGGATGTGCCAAATGGGTAATTCATGAAGCGACTTTTGACTGTTTTTGCCCTATATCTCGCCGCGAGCAGCCCCGCTCCGGCAGCAGATCTGTTGGCGGTTTATCAGCGCGCACTGCAAAACGACCCGCAGCTTCGCGAAGCGGAAGCAACCCGGCTCGCTGCCCTGGAGGCCAAACCGCAATCCCTGTCGGCGCTATTGCCCCAGCTTTCGGGTAACGGCCTGATCTCGCGCGAGCACGACTCGGGGTCGATCAACCAGACCCAGGTGCTCGCCCTGCCCCCATGCGGTCCCACCATACCAGCCGGCGCGCCGTGTGCTGCGGCGGGTACGCCGACGTCGGTGACCGAATCCTTCCCCTTCACCGGCAAGATCGATACCACAGTTCACCACTACACCGTTGACTTGAAGCAAAGCCTGTTCCGCTGGGAAAACTGGCAGGCGCTGAAGCGCGCCGACTCGCAAGTGGCTCAAGCCGAAGCGGATTACCAGGCCGCCCAGCAAGATCTGATGGAACGGGTCGCGCAGCGGTATTTCGACGTGCTCGGCGCGCAGGACGATCTCGAGGCGCAGCAGGTTGCGCTGATTTCGGTCACCCGCCAGCTCGACCAGGCGGAGGCCCGCTACCAAATCGGCCTCATCGCCGTGACGGATGTCGAGGAGGCACGCGCCGCCCATGACAGCACGGCGGCGGCGGTGATTGCAGCCAAGCGCGCCCTCGCCTCGACGCTGGAACTGCTTCGGGAAATCATCGGCGATCCGTTCGATTCTCTGGCGCGGCCGATCGAACCCTTCGAGACGGCAAATCCCGATCCCATCAGCGAGGACCGCTGGGTCGAAATGGCGCTACAGCAGAATCTATCGCTGGTGTCGAGCCGCCTGGCCGCCGACATCGCGCGCGAAAATGTCTCGGTCGCCCGCGGCGGGCATTTCCCGTCGCTGGACTTGGTGGGCAGCGCCGGCAAGCTCACCAACAACCAGTTCGACGTGTACCCCGACGGCAGTCCCGCGGGCGGCACGTTCTTGGACGAACGGCAGCGCTCGATCGGTATTCAATTGACGTTTCCGATTTACTCGGGAGGCCTGGTTTCTTCGCAAGTTCGCCAGGCTGTCTATCAGCATCGGGCATCCAAAGAGCGCCTCGAGCGGGTGGCACGACAGACCGAGCACGATGCGCGCGACGCCTATCTTGGGGTGCTCTCCGAAATATCGCGGGTCAAGGCGCTGCATCGCGCCGTCGACTCCAACCTGACTGCATTGCGCGCCACCGAATCCGGCTATGAAGCAGGGACGCGCACCGCCGTCGATGTGCTGCAATCGCGGCAGCAGTGGGTTCAGGCGCAAACGGACTATGCCCACAGCCGCTATGCCTACATGCTGGATGTGATCAAGTTGCAGCAGGCGGCCGGCACTCTGTCTGAACAGACCCTGCAGCGAATCAACGCTCTGCTGACGGACACGCCTGCACCGCCGCTCAAGACTGATGTGCCTCCGGCAGCGAAGGTTCAATAAGGGCCAGCAACCGCTCGACGCTGCCGCGATTCGACTCGACGATGTCTTTGCCGATGCCGCCGATGCGCCGGCGTTCGGCGGGCTCGTCGAGCAGCCGCTGCAGCGCAGCCGCCAGCTCTTGAGGGTTGGCCACCTGCAAGGCCGCGCCGCGCTGAAGCAGCAGCAGCGCAATTTCTTTGCCGTTGAAATGCGAGGGCCCCGTCAGCACCGGCAGACCCAGCGCCGCGGGTTCGAGCAGATTGTGCCCGCCGATCGGCACCAGGCTGCCGCCGACGAAGGCCACGTCCGCAGACGCGTAAAGCGCCAGAAGTTCTCCGATCGTGTCCACCAGCAGCACCTGCGCATCGGCGGGCAAGCTGTCGATCGGCGATCCCGCCTCCGCTAAGCCGCGCGCCATATCGCTGCGGCGCGCGAATTTAGCGCCGCGGCGCGCCAGTAAATCAGCGACAGCGGCGAAGCGATCCCTGTGGCGGGGCGCCAATAGTAATAGCGAGTCTGGGCGCTGCGCCTGCAGCAAAGCATGCGCCTCGAGCACCTGCTCCTCCTCGCCGGCGTGAGTACTGCCGGCGGCCCAAACGAGTTTGGAGCCGTACGCGGCACGCAGGACCCTGCCCGTCTCGATGATGGCCGCGCTCACGGCCAGGTCGTATTTCACGTTGCCGATCACGCGCGTTTGATTCGCAGAGGCACCGATCAATCTGAATCGCTCGGCGTCCTCCGCGGATTGCGCCGCGACTGTCACGTTCGGGGTGAATACGCTCGAGAATAAACTGCCCAGACGCCGATAGCGCGACACCGATTTCGCCGACAGACGAGCGCTGGCGAGAAACACGGGTACGCGGCGGCGCTCACATTCGCGGAACAAGTTCGGCCAGAGTTCAGTTTCCATGATGACGGCGACGCGCGGCCGAATCCGCTCCAGGAAGCGCCTGACCGAACCCGGCGTGTCGTAGGGCAAAAAACGAATGTCCGCGACATCGGCGAACAAGTCGCGGGCGCGCGCCCTGCCCGCCGGCGTTGCCGCGGTTACCGCCAGAGCAAGCTGCGGGTATCGCGAATGCAGCGCGCGCACCAGCGGTGCGGCCGCCGACATTTCGCCCAAGGAAACCGCATGCAGCCAAATGCTCGGCGCGGGCAGCTTCTTTCCCAAACCGAAGCGTTCCGCCAATCCCTGCCAATAGCTGCGCTCGCGCACGCCGCGCCACAAGACCACCGCGAAGGCGATGGGCGCAGCCGCTCTCGTCAGCCAGGAATAAATGAAGCGCAACGCTACTCCGCCTGATATCCGGCCAACAACTGCTTCCAGGCTGCCGGCGTGAATCGGCCGGGCGGCAAGCTCATCGATATCTTCGCCAGCGAGCGCTCGAGCCGCTGCAAATTCCGCAACGACCACCGGCCCGGCGCGCGCAGCCGTCCGCGATCGAAGTCGATCACGCTGACAGCCTGGTCGCCATCGAGCAAAATGTTGTGCGCATTCAGGTCCGCATGATCGACGCCGTGACCGTGGAGGCGTGCTATCGCGGCCCCGATGGCCCGCCAGGTACTCTCAGGCAGCGGACTTCCCGCGAGCGCCGCGCTCAACGATGGCGCATCCGGGATGCGCTGCGTAATGAGATCGCACCGGTAGGTCATGCCGGTGCGCCGATAGAAAGCGGCGACGGGCTTGGGAACCCGCACACCTCGCTGCGCCAGGTAGTCGAGCAATCGCCACTCGGCGAAGGCACGCACCCGATCCTCGCCCGACCACCAGTATCGATCCTCGGACAGTCGCGCGATGAAACCTCCCCGGCGATAGTGACGCAGCACCAGAGGCGAAGATGCGGGTCCCACGAACCATGCCGAGCCGCGGCCGCCCGACACGGCGGTGAGTTCACCGCGCGCAGACCAATAGTTCGGATCGAACAGCGACTCGGCGGCGCTCTGCTGTGCATTGCCAAGGCCATTGGGATCAGCCAGCATGACGCCCGTTGCAGTGGCAATGCGTTGGCCGCCCTTTATCACTCTTATGACCACCTTAAGCTTCAAACCGCCGCTGCAGCGCGTGTGTCTGCTGCGTCTCTCGGCAATCGGCGATACCTGCCACGCGCTGGCGGCGCTGCGCGCCTTCCAAGCGGCATGGCCGGAAACCCGCTTTACCTGGATCATCGGTAAACTCGAAGCCAAGCTGATGACGGAGCTCCTTCCGGAAATCGAGTTTATCACCTTCGATAAGGCGGCAACTCTTCGCGAATGGCGGCGGCTGCGGACAGTCTTGCGCGGACGGCGCTTCGATTTGCTGCTCGACATGCAGTTGAGCTTTCGCGCCAGCATGCTCAGCCGTTTGGTCGACGCACCCATCAAACTCGGCTTCGACCGGCAGCGGGCGCGCGAACTGCAGTGGTTGTTTACGAATGCACAAATTGAGCCCGCAACTTCGGAGCACGTGCTCGACTCGTTCATGGGCTTTGCACGCGCCTGCGGCATCACGCCCAAGGCCCCGCACTGGGACGTGCCCCTGCCGCAGAGCGCACTCGACTACGCGCGCCGGATCATCACCGACCAACGCCCTACACTGTTGATCAGTCCCTGCTCCAGCCACGCGATGCGCAATTGGTCGGCCGAAGCCTACGCCGCGGTTGCCGATCATGCCGCCCAAGTGCATCACATGCGCGTCGTGCTGGTGGGCGGCCGCAGCTCTGCGGAAGCCAAGATGGGCGCCGCGATCGCCGCGGCTGCGCAAACGGCGCTGGTCAATCAAATCGGCAAAGACACCCTGCCGCAACTCTTGGGACTCATGTCGCACGGCACCGTGCTGCTGTCGCCGGACTCCGGGCCCGCACACATGGCAAGCATGGTCGGGCTGCCGGTGATCGGCCTGTACGCGGCCACCAACCCTCAACGTGCCGGCCCCTACTACAGCCGTCAGTGGTGCGTCGACAAATACGACCAGGCGGCGCGTAAATTCTTGGGCAAACCCGCCGCACAAATCCCCTGGACGACCAAGATTGAACGCGCGGGCGTGATGGACCTGATCGCCGTGAGCGATGCGACGGAGAAACTCGATGCCCTCATCCTTGCGCAAGATATTCGCTAAAATGCCGCCATGAACGATATCAAGGTTCCCATATCGCCCGGCGAATTGCTGGATAAGATCACGATCCTGCGGATCAAATCAATGCGCATGAGCGATCCGCAAAAGGTCGCCAACGTGCGCATGGAGCTGCAGGCGCTCGAAGAAACCTGGCGCGGTTCGGCATTCGCCAAGGCCGGCATTGAGGCCGAGGTGAACGCGCTGCTCGAGGTGAACGAGCGTCTGTGGGTGATCGAAGACGACATACGCGACAAGGAACGGGCGCAAGCCTTCGATGCGGAATTCATCCGGCTCGCAAGAGCCGTCTACTTCGAGAACGACGAGCGCGCGGCCATCAAGCGGCGCATCAACCTAAGGCTCGGCTCCAGTATCGTCGAAGAAAAATCCTACGCCGAATACAAAGCCTAAGGCCCGCGACAAAGCCTAAGGCCCGTCGGTCTCCGCTTTGATGTCGGCAGGACCGGCGGCGTTTCGATTGAGCGTGTACTCGGCGCCGCAGTAAGAGCATTTGGCCCAACCCGTCGACTCGATCGCCAGATAAACCTTGGGATGCGAGTTCCACAACAACATGCCCGGCATCGGACAAGAGAGCGGCAGGTCGGCCATGTTGACCGTGTAGTGATGCAGCGCGTTCGGCACGATCAATTGATGTTTGGAATCGTCTTGGACCATCGCCGGCATAATCATCACTCCAGTTGAACTTGTTTCGGTTGGGATGCGAATCCGCGCGCCCGCAGCAAGCCGTCGATCTTCGGATCGGCGCCGCGAAAATTCCGATACGCCTGGCCGGGATCGACGCCATTGCCCACCATCATGATGTCATCGTGCAGGCGTTTTGCAACGGCCTTGTCGTACGGACCACCGGCTTCCGCAAAAGCTTCGAAAGCATCGTGATCCAGCACTTCGGCCCACAGATAGCTGTAATAGCCCGCCGAATACGCATCGCTCGAGAAAATGTGCGAGAACTGCGGCGTGCGGTGGCGCATGACCATTTCCGCGGGCATGCCCAGCGATGCCAAGGCCGTGCGCTCGAACTCACCCGGATCGATGGGCCGATCGCCGGCCAGGTGCAGCTTCATGTCGACCAGCGCTGACGCCAGATATTCGACGGTCGCAAATCCCTGATTGAAGGTGCTGGCCTTCTTGATCTTCGCGACCAACGCCGGCGGAATCGGCTTGCCGGTTTGGCAATGCAGCGCGAATCGCGACAGCACTTCCGGTGTCGAGAGCCAATTTTCATTGAGCTGAGACGGAAATTCGACGAAATCACGCACCACATTGGTACCGGCAAGCGACGGGTATTTCACATCGGAATTCAGGCCATGCAACGCGTGGCCGAACTCATGGAACAACGTCACGGCATCGTCCCAACTGATCAATAGCGGGCCGCCGCTTTCGTCCTTCACGAAATTGGTATTGTTGGACACGATGGGCGAGATTCTGCCGTCCAGGTCTGCTTGACCGCGATACTCGCTCATCCACGCACCGGAATTCTTGCCCGGGCGCGCATAGGGATCGAAGTACCAGAAGCCCACGTGGGCGTTGGCGGCACTCTTCACCTCCCAGACGCGCACATCGGGATTGGCGATCGGCAGTCCCGACACCTGCGTGAAGGTGAACCCGTAGAGCTGTCCCGCCGCCCAGAACATGCCCTCGCGCAGCATTTCGAGCTGTAGGTAGGGCTTGACCTCATTCATGTCGAGATCGTATTTCGCCTTGCGCACCTTCTCTGCGTAATACCGGTAGTCCCAGCCTGCGATCTTGATTCCGGGCTGCTCGCGGTCCGCGATGGCCTGCATGTCGGCCACTTCCTCATGCTCGCGGGACACCGCCGCCGGCCATACCTGCATCATCAGATTCATGGCGGCTTCGGGCGTCTTGGCCATGCTGTCGGCCACGCGCCAATGCGCATGCGTCGGGAAGCCCAAGAGTTTTGCCCGTTCCGCGCGCAGCCTCAAGATCTCGGTGATGATCTTCTTATTGTCGTGAACATCGCCGTTGTCGCCGCGGCTGTAGTAGGTACGCCAAACTTTCTCCCGCAAATCGCGCCGATCCGCGTAAGTCAAAAACGGATCCATCGAGGAGCGGGTATTGAGAATTGCCCATTCCCCATTGTGGCCGCGCGCCACGGCGGCGGAACGCGCGGCGGCGCGCAGCGGTTCAGGCAAGCCCGCCAGGTCCTTCTCGCTCTTCAAATACAGCGCATAGTCCGCTTCGTCAGCCAGCAGGTTCTGGCTGAAATTCGCAAACAAAGCGGCCAGCCGCTCGTTGATCTGCGCAACGCGTATCTTTGCCGTCCCATCAAGCTTGGCGCCGGCGCGCACGAAGTTCGTAAAGTAGAACCAACAAAGGCGCTGCTGGATGGGCGTGAGGGCTCCCATCGAACCGTAGACGGCTTGAATGCGCGCGAACAGCGCCACGTTCTGGTAGATCTTGTCCGAGAACGCGGCAAGCTTCGGCTGCATTTCGCGCTCCACCGCTTGGAAATCCTCGGTGCTCATGGTCGAGGACCAGACACTGTAGATCGTGCTCACCCGATTGAAGGTGTGACCGCTGCGCTCCAATGCCGCAATGGTGTTGTCGAAAGTCGGCGCGGCGGTATTTCTGGCGATTTTGTCGATTTCGGCCAAGTTCTCAACCATGGCAGCTTCGAGCGCGGGTTTGATGTCCGCGACTCGGACTTTATCGAAGGGCGGCACGCCGCCCGCAGGTCCGACCCACGGCGCGAGCAGCGGATTCACCGGTGCCGCAGAAAAGGCTTCCGAGGCTGCGCTTAAAACCACGATTTAGATTTCCTCAGCAAGGTTCGTTTGGCCGGCATCCGGCGACCCGCGATTTTGCTCGCCAACGACGTGAAGCGCAACGCGTTTGCCGCCGGCCAGGTTACGTTGCGGATTCAAAAGTCGCACTCCAGATCTCGCGCAGCCGATCGCGTGTTTGCGTATACGGCGCTGCTGCAACGATGCGCTCGCCATCACCCTCGAGCGACAAGTGATGCAGCACCATGCGATAGCTGATGTACGCCTCCTTGAGCCACGCCGCCGTCGCGTCATCGAGCACGCCGACAGCCGCCAATCCCTCGAGCTGTCGAATATTGTCGGTGTAAGTCAACAGTTCTGGGTGGGCCTGCGCCGCCGCCAGGACCCAGTACTGAACCAGAAACTCGATATCCGCGATGCCGCCGGCATCCTGCTTGATGTCGAATTGCCCGGCGCCTGAACGCGACAACTCCCGGCGCATGCGAAGCCGCATTTCCGACACATCGGCCCGCAGGGTGTCCCGCCGCACGGCCACCGGCAAGGTGCGGCGGCGTACCGCCTCGAATGCATCACAAAGCTTTGCGTTCCCCGCCACAGCACGCGCGCGCAGCAACGCCTGATGCTCCCAGGTCCACGCATCGGTCTGTTGGTAGCGTTCGAAGGCATCGATGCCGGTCATCAGGAAACCGCCCTTGCCGTTCGGCCGCAGACGCATATCCACTTCGTAGAGGCGCCCGGCGGCCGAATGCATGGTCAGCAGATGCACGATGCGTTGCCCCAGGCGCAAAAAGAATATGCCGTTGTCCAGCGGACGCTCGCCATCGGTCAGTTGAATACCGCCGGTCGAGTCATGCAGGAACACCAGATCAAGATCCGATGCGTACCCCAGTTCCAGTCCGCCGAGCTTGCCGTAGCCTGCGACCGCGACCACGACCGGGCGCAAATTGGCTGGCTCTTCGCCGCAGTATGGCGTGCCGTACATCCGCGTCATTTGTTGCCAGGCAAGATCCATGCAGCATTGGATGATCAGTTCCGCAATGTCGGTGAGCCGGTCGCTGACGCGCATCAACGGCAAGCGGCCGGTCAGGTCAGCGAGCGCTACGGCAAAGACCGCCACCTTTTGAAATTGCCGCAACGCCTCCACCTGTCTTTCCGGATCATCCGCCGGCAGTCGCTCGGTGCGCGCCGCCAATTCCAGCGTAAATCCTCGGCGAGACGGCAATTCATCGAACGCCTTGGCATCGATGAGCTCATCGAGCAGCAACGGAAAATCGGCGATCTGCCGCGACAAAAAGCCGCTGATGGCGCACACGCCGATCAGCCGATCGAGCGCCGCCGGCTGTTCCTTGAGCAGCGCCAGGTAGGATGCGCGCGTGCCGATCGCTTCCAGGACGCGAACCACCCGTTGCACGACGATGGCCGGAGCCGCATGTTGCGCCGCCAGCTTCAGTAAGCGCGCAAGAATGACATACAGCCGCCGATGCCCTGCTTCATCGAGACGGCGGTACGGCGCTGCATGACGATAGGCTTCTAAAATCGCCGCAACCGCCGCGATCTCGCCGCTCGGAAAGCCGCTGCTGGCCAGCTCCTCGTCGATTTTCGCATCGTCCGAGTCGAGCCACGCGACGCCGTCATCGTCGCGGCGCTGCGCGTCCGGCGTGCCGAACAGCAAGGCATCGAATTGCGCCGCCACTTGGTCGAGAGTCGACTGGAGGCGCGCCGCCGTGCTGGGCCAATCTTTCAATCCCATGCTGAGCGCCAGCCGCGCACGGTCGAGCGGATCTTGCGGCAAGGCGTGGGTTTGCTCGTCGCGCATCATCTGCAGCGCGTTTTCCGCCTTGCGCAGTTCCAGGTACGCAGCGGTCAGTTCTGCAATGTCTTCGGCCGACATGAGTTTCGAGCCGCCCAGCAGCGGCAGTACTTCCAGCAAGGCGGGATTTTGCAGGCGCCGGTCGCTGCCGCCCCGCACCAGTTGCATGGATTGCACGATGAACTCGACCTCGCGAATACCCCCTTTGCCGAGCTTCAGATGATGCTCGAGGTCGCGGCGCGACACTTCGCGCACGATGAGCGCCTTCATGCCGCGCAAGGATTCAAACACGCCAAAGTCCAAATATCGACGGTAAACAAACGGGCGTACGAACTCATCGTAAGCGGAGGCATAGGCGTCGGCGCCGACGATGGCACGCGCCTTGATCCATGCGTAGCGCTCCCAGTCGCGGCCATGTTGCTGCAAGTAGTCCTCGAGCGAGGCAAGGCTGACGACCAAGGGCCCGCTCTCGCCAAAAGGGCGCAGACGCATGTCGACGCGAAACACGAAACCGTCGGCATTGCGCACGTCCAACAGGCGAATGATTTCGCGGCCAAGCCGATTGAAGTATTCCTCGTTGTCGACGATGCGGGGCCCGCTGGTCTCTCCAGCCTCTGAAAACAAGAAAATCAGGTCGATATCGGATGAGAAATTGAGCTCGCGGCCGCCCAGTTTTCCCATTCCTAAAATGATGAACGGGGATGACGATTCGTTCGAGCTATGGGGCCGGCCAAAAATCGGCAGCAAGTGCAGTCGAGCAGCCGACGCGGCGGCGCGGATGGTTGCGTCGGCCAAGTCGGACACGCCTTGCAACGTGTCAGTCACGGGCGCGATCCCGATGATGTCGCGCCAGGCAATGCGCAACATGGCGCGTCGGCGCCACTCACGCAGCGTGAATTGAGCCTGCTCAACCGTGGGCGCGGTTGCCGCTTGGCGCTCGTAGTCCGCATTCGTCAGGTTCGACGCACACGCATCGTGCCGGGAAAACCACGCGAGAGATTGCGGGTCCTGGATCAAGGCGGACGCGACAAACTCACTTGCTGCCACCACGCGCGGCAGCTGCGCGCGGTGAGCTTCGGTCAGCGCTTGGTAGGCCTCCAGGAAGCCTTCCTGCGCACGTGCGCGCTCCCACCAGCGTTCGACGGAATCGCGCAATTGCTCCGGGACGGAACCAATGCAGTGAATGGGAATGGAAATAGGAATGCTCATGGCGCGCGGCTGCTTGAAGCGCTGTTATCGAATCGCCACCATGAACACCCGCGGAAAGGGCAGCAAAACACTGCCATCCGCGAGGGCCGGGTAGGCATCGGCGATCGCGTCGGTATAGCGCTCGAGGTAGGCGCTGCGCTCGGCATCGCTCAGGGGTTCGATAAACGGTCTAAGACCGCTGCCCTTGAACCACTCCACGATTGCCGCGGCGCCTCCGGAAAGTGAGTGATAGTAAGTGGTTCGCCAAAAATCCAGCTTCGCGCAAAGCGGCCGCAACAGTTCGTGGTACCAATCGATGGCGGCCAGCGGCGTGCGCGCAGCCGAGGCATGGGCGAGCTTGGCCGCCCAGGGACCCTCTGCGGCAATCTGTCGCATCAGGCGATGTGCGGGCCCATCCAGATTGTCCGGCATTTGCACCGCCAGCCCGCCTGCAGGCGCGAGCTTGCCGATGAGTTGCGGCATCAGCGCTTCATGATGGGGAACCCACTGCAGCACGGCGTTCGCCAGGATCACATCGAACGGCCCGCCGAGCTCGCAGTCTTGAACATCTTCCACGGAAAAAATGACCCGCGGCAGCCGCTGTCGCGCCGCCGCAATCATGTCAGGAGAGCTGTCAATGCCTGCGACTCGAGCTTCAGGATAGCGCGCAGCCAAGACTTCGGTCGAATTGCCGGGCCCGCAGCCAAGATCGATCACCGAACGCGCATCGATGGGCGGCAATGCTGCGAGCAGATCGCGCACCGGGCGCGTGCGTTCATCCTCGAAGGCGATGTACTGTTTAGCGGACCAACTCAATTCAATCCCGTCAACCAAGTGATCACCGTGCTTTCGAGTGCAATACGATGATCGGACCAACTGTGGTCCGTGTCCACGTGCATCGCGGTGATTTTCGTCCCGCCCTTGGCCTTGATCGCGGCCACCAAGGCGTCCGTCTGTGGTGCCAAATGATCGTTCGCCGTCAGCGCCAGTACAGGAATGCGCGCCAGTCCTTCCGCAGTTCCGGCCACCACGAATTCCTTGGCATGCGCCGTGAGCTCAGCGACCATGCTTTCGGCGGTGACACCGGAGAGGGTTTCCATGTCATCAGCCATTTGCGCTACTGCCTGGGCGTGCGGCCTTTTGCCAACCAAGCCCATGTCCGCCATCGAGATCAGGATGGCACCAATCAGCGCATGATCGTGGGCTGCGGTATGCGCGACGACCCAGCCACCCATGCTGTGACCCGCGATGGCGATGCGAGCAGGGTCGACACCGAGCTTCAATGCGTTTGCTGGATTTCGCAGGTATGACAAAACCGCATCGGCATCCTGCAGATTCTGTGCAAATCGAAATGGCCCCGGGCTGCCCCAGGAGCCGCGGTAGTTGAAGGTTACCGCATTCCAACCTGCACGGCGCACCGCCTGCGCCAAGTCGAGATTCTTTTCATTCCCCGGCAATCCGTGGCAGATGACCAGCGTGGGACGCGGACCGGCGCCGGGCGGTGAATACACCAATCCGTTGATGAGCACTCCATGACTGGGGATGTGCAGCACAGTCATGGCTGCCGGATGCTCCGAGTTCGCGGGCGGATCCGTGAAGATGGCCGGCGGCACCGATTGCGCCGAGACCCCCGTCCATGCGAAGCCGAAACTCACCAACGCAAGAAATAGCGACACTCGCATCACGAACTCCTCATGCAACGATGGGCGGCAGAACGCCTCCTATGATAGACGACAGGCGGATGGAAGTAGGCCTGGTTTATTCGCTCGTCTACCTCAAGGACTCACTCGCATAATGTAGAGTTTGACGGCCGACGGATGGCTGGAATCGTGATAGACGGTGTTCTCCGTGGTCTTCATCAGTCGATTCATGCCGAGCGGTTCGCCGGTGTTCGGGTTCACATCGAAGCGGGGGAAATTGCTGCTCGAGATGTCCAGACGGATACGATGACCCTTCTTAACCACGTTGGCGGTGTCGAACGGCCGGATGACCATGGCGTAAATTTTGCCGGGCGAAAGCAATTGGCGCGTCTCCGACCGATCACGATAGCTGGCGCGCACGATGCCATCGGTTAGATTCATGTCAAAACCGGTCGGAAAATCCGCACTCGGCGGATACACATCGATCAGTTTGGCGGTGAAGTCCGTATCGGTCGCCGTCGATGACGCGTAGAGCGAGACCTCCACGGGACCAGCCAGCACGACATCTTGCTTGAGTATCTCGCTCTGAAAGACCAGCACGTCATTGCGAGCGCGCAGCGGCAGATAGGGAGGGCGCGAGCCCGGCATATCAGGACGTTCACGCTGGTCGTAGGCGCCGTCCTTCAAACGCTTCGATACTCCCCCGCCAATGGTGGGCACGGGATGCGCCGGATCGAATTGAAACACGGTCGATGCTTGCTCGGTTGACGCCGGCACGTGCGCGTTCAACGATCCGTCGGCATGGAGATAGAAAATCGCTGCGCGCGATTCAGCGGGCGGCCATTCCTTCGATTCACGCCACTCGCCGCCGTGGTACAGGCGTCCGGCAGCGTCTTTGTGACCGTCGCCCGTACCCATCAGAAAATAGCGCACCGGCGCCTGCGTTGAACTCGGCGTCTCAATGCCTTTCAAATAGTAGTCGAACCAGCGTAGGTGAAAATTCGTGTCGAAATCCTTGATCGCCGCGTCTGCGCCAAAGTCCACATCGCCCGCGTAAGTTGCCGTATTGCCGTGGTGAGTCCATGGTCCGATCACCAGGCGCATCGCTGACTTCTTCAGCGCCGCAAGCCTGCGCCAGTTCTCGATCGTTCCGCGCAGATAGATGTCGTACCAACCGCCGACGTGCATCATGGGAACGTCGGCGGTCTGCGCGTAGAATTTTTCCCATTGCATTCCCAGAGTGTCCCAATGTGCGTCGTAGTCGGAATGCGTCGCTTCGTCCAGATAATAGCCTTCGTAAATCGGTGCGATCGACAGCGGGCTTAGTCCCTTGCGGATCGGCAGCGCTGCATACCACGCAGTGACGTCCTCCTTGGACAACATGCTTTTCGTGACCGGATCCTTGGCATCATCCGATGCCTGCGACCATGCCCACGTCAGCTGACGGCCCATCTCGAACGCGCCGTCGTATCTGACACTGTGATCCCAAGCGTTTGCCATGCCCCCCATGTTGAGCAGCAGCGCACGCAGGTGCGGAGGCGCGAGCTTCGACGCATCGGCCTGGGTATGTGCCGCGTACGAAGTCCCGTACATGCCCACTTTGCCGTTACTGAACGGCCGGCTCGCCGCCCATTCAATCGTGTCATATCCGTCATAGGCGTCGTATGAATAATACTTTTCGAATACGCCCTGCGAATGGTGACGTCCGCGCGTGTCCTGAACCATGACCGCGTAGCCATGCTTCGCCAGAGTCTCCGCGATCGACACGGCCGCGGCTTCCGACTTGTCGTAGGGAGTGCGATGCAGGAGCACCGGCAGCCGATCGGGCGCCGGCACTTTTCCCGTTCCGGGGCGGTATATATCGGTGGCCAGCTGCACCCCATCGCGCGCCGTGACCATGACGTCTTGCTGGCGAATGACATCGGGATATGTCTTCGCCGCGAGAGTTTCGGCGTGACCCGCGGCGGCCGCGAGCAGCAACGCCGCAGCGGCGAGAATTCCGGGGAATCGTTGGCGCGGCGGGGTCATAGGGGGGACGGAGTCATGGGCGGGCTATCTTAACTTGACTTCCGCGTAAAGCCCGCGGCCCGTTACTTCATGGATGCGGTACAGAAGCTTGGAGGGCAGCATATGACGCTGAGGCTATACGTAACTGCAACATTTCTGCGAGAAGATTCGCTGTTCCGCCGACAAAATGCCCGATTCGTACCCAAGAGCCGTCCATGAGCACACCACCGACACCCACACCTCCGCCGCTTGATCACGATGAACTCATCCGTCGTATCAGCCTCGATCTCGCCGATGGCTATGATGAAGAACTGGAAATGGAGATTGAGGACCGCCATCCTCTGCCGGGCGTGCCGTCAGGCGCGCAAACCGATGCGGAGAAAGACTATCGGCAGGATTATTTCCGCCACTTGTTTCGGCTCCAAGCCGAACTCGTCAAGTTACAGGACTGGGTGGTCGCCTCAGGAGAAAAGGTCCTGATCCTATTCGAGGGCCGCGATGCCGCAGGCAAGGGCGGCATGATCAAGCGCATCACTCAAAGGCTGAACCCTCGCGTCGCTCGGGTCGTGGCGCTGCCCGCGCCCAATGACCGCGAGCGGACGCAGTGGTACTTCCAGCGTTACGTATCGCACCTGCCCGCGGCGGGCGAAATCGTCCTATTTGACCGCAGCTGGTACAACCGCGCGGGCGTCGAGAAAGTGATGGGCTTCTGCACGGCCGCCGAGTACGAGGAGTTCTTCCGCTCCGTGCCCGAGTTCGAACGCATGCTGGTTCGTTCGGGCATCAAACTGCTGAAGTACTGGTTCTCGATCACGGACGAGGAGCAATACCTGCGGTTTCTCGGCCGCATTCACGACCCCTTGAAGCAATGGAAGCTGAGTCCGATGGATCTGGAATCACGCCGCCGGTGGGAGGACTACACCAGGGCTAAGGACGTGATGCTCGAGCGCTCGCACATTCCCGAGGCGCGCTGGTGGGTGGTGCAGGCCGTCGACAAGAAACGAGCGCGCCTCAACTGCATCGATCATCTGCTCAATCAATTTCACTACCAGGAGACGCCGAAGACGCCGATCGTGCTGCCGCAACGCGAGCATCACGAACACTACTCGCGGCAAGCCGTGCCTCCGGAAATGCTGGTGCCGGAAGTGTATTGAAGGCCGGCCAGCTCAGCCGGCGGCGAGCTCAGCCGGCGGCGAGTCAGCCGGCGGCGTTGTCCGGCTGTCGCCAAGCTCGCTCGAAGGGCAGCCGCCAGGCGCTGGGGGCGATGAGCTGGTGGATGGCGTTGGGTCCCCACGACCCGGGCTCATAGAAACGAACCGGAAGCGGCGCCTCCAGCAGGTTGGTGGAAACCTCCCAAAGCCGTTCGATGCCGTCGGCGGTCGTGAACAGCGTATGGTCGCCGCGCATGGCATCCAGAATCAAGCGCTCATACGCTTCGAGCACATCCCCGATGTGCCCCGTGTCGTGCATGGCAAACTGCATACTGAGTTTGTCCAGACGCATGCCGGGACCGGGGCGCTTGCCATAGAATGACAGCGACATCTTCGCGGCATCCGCCAGGTCGAAAGTCAGATGATCCGGGCCTTGCTCGCCGATTCCGGACCCGGTCGGAAACATGCTCTTGGGCGGCTCCCGAAAGGCAATCGAAATGATTCGTTGACCTTACGCCATGCACTTGCCCGTGCGCAGATAGAAAGGCACGCCGGCCCAGCGCCAATTGTCGATGTGGCATCTCAACGCAATGAAGGTCTCCGTATCCGAGTCGGGGGAGACGCCTTCTTCCGACCGGTATCCCGTGTATTGTCCGCGGACGACATCGGCGGGCTTGATCGGCAGCATGCTGCGGAAAACTTTGTTTTTCTCCTCGCTGATGGGTTTCGGCTCCAGGGACGTCGGGGCCTCCATCGCCATGAAGCCAAGAATCTGAAACAAGTGAGTGACCACCATATCTTTGTACGCGCCGGTCTGCTCGTAAAAACCTGAGCGCTTGCCGAGACCCAGCTTCTCGGGTACATCGATTTGCACGTGGTTGATGAAGTTGCGATTCCAGATCGGTTCAAACAAACCATTGGCAAATCGGAAGGCGAGAATGTTTTGCGCGGCCTCCTTGCCGAGAAAGTGATCGATGCGGAAGATCCGATCCTCGTCGAATACCTCGTGCAGTTTGTTGTTCAACAAAACCGCGCTCGCGAGGTCCGTGCCAAATGGCTTCTCCATAATGACTCGTGAGCGGTCGACCAGATCGGCCTCTCCCAACAGGCGCACCGCGGACAATGCGGCGTTTGGCGGCACGCTCAAGTAGTGCAGCCGGCGGCACTCGACGTTGAAACTGCGTTCCGCCTCCAGCACAGCCGCCTTCAGCACGCCGGCACCGGCACTCAACGGTACGTATTGAAGGTTGCTTGAGAACGTATCCCAGTCGGCCTGTGCAACTTTGCGCGTCGAGAATTCGGTGAGCGCGTCCCGCGCCAACTGCCGAAAGCCGTCTGCGTCGAGATTCTCGAGTGAGACTCCAATGATCCGGCAGCCCGGGATGAACCCTGAGCTCGACAGATGAAACAGCCCCGGCAACAGTTTGCGCCGCGCAAGATCGCCGGTCGCGCCCACCAGAACTACGACTTGGGGGAACTGCGGCCCAACGCCGGGCGGTATTTTTGCCACTATTCATATCTCCTTCGAGGGAATCAAGTGCCTGCGCAATTTCTCTAATTGTGATCCATATCACATTCTGAATCCTATTCTCGGACGCGCCAGCATATAACCGTAACCCCTCGTGTGCATAATGCGCGCCATGAATTCACGGTCATTCATCATCAGACCGTACAACTTTAGCCTTACAGGAAATTGAACATGCTCGGACTAGTTGCCCGCTGGGGCCACAATTTGCTTCTGACAGCGATGGCTTTATTGACCGTGGTCGTCGTAGTTTTGGCGAGATAAGCCGCGAGTCATTGCCGGTTCGCTTAGGCGCTCGACTACATTAACTCAGCGTGGGCGAAACATTAAACCCCGCTATTTTCGTATCGTTAATTGATTTTTAGGGCAGACCACGCTGTCGTGTTTGACCCTCAATTCCAGGGAGAGTAGAACGAGATAAACATAGGCCGATTCGGTGGAATCCCATGTTTACCAAACTCGTTATATTCGCCGCCGCACTGATTGTCGTCGGTCCTGTCTTCGCCTCGACTGGCGGAGGTTCGGGGGGCGCATCGTCGTCGCCCGCGAGCGCCGGCGGCGGCGGTCATGGCGGCGGCGGTGGCGGCGGCGGCGGCGGCGGCGGCGGTCATGGTGGCGGCGGCGGCCATTACGGTGGCGCAGGATTGGGAGGACGAGGCGCTGCGGCCAGTGCGCATGGCGGTTCCTTTGCGCGTGGCGGATCCTTCGGCGCCGCTGCGGCCCATCACGGAGACGCGCACGCAAACTCGCGCGCGGACGCGTCGCACGCTGCGAAACCACTCCCTGGCCAACACGTTGCATTCCACCATTCGACCTCCATGATGGCCGGTACGGATCATCATCATCACCATCATCCGCACAGCAATAGACGCGAACCCTTCTTCGAAGACTTCCACGAAAACCCGTACGTTCACACCTGCTTCCGTTTCGATGATGCCGCTAGCCCCACTAGTCCGTGGAACAACTGCTTCGGCCCAGCCAAGACGAGCCCGGGCAACGGGGCCCATCCCCGCTCGTAAAACGCTTGAGCATGACCTTTGCGGCAGCCGTCACTCTGTTCGCCGCGATGAGCGGCGCAACTCTGCCGCTATACGCAGACGATGCGAGCAGCGCGAAGGAGTTCGCCTCCGCGATTGAGCGCTTCAATGCGAGTGACCCGCAATCACCGGACGCGCTGAACGCCCGTCTGGCCTACGCGGCTTTTCTCGCGCGGGGTGAGACCGGCGACTGCCGCACCCGATTGGATAGCGCACAAAGTCAGCTGGACCTCGTCAAAGCAAATCCTGCGCTGGACGCCGTGCTGCCCTCGGGACAAGCGCGCGCAACCGACGTCGACTATCAAATTCATTCGGCGCGGGCTGCGTGCGGCGCCGCGGAGGTGCGTGATGCAGAACTGCGCGCCGCGCTGGAATCGGCACAACGCGCTGTCGAGCTCTATCGAAGCGCTTTCGACGCGGTATCCATGGTCACCATGCAATTCAACAGCAGCGTGGCGTATCACGATCTCGGCGACGCGGCTGCGGCCGTCGCGGCTTTGCAAGAGGCCATCGACATGGACCGCGAGTACGGTTACGCCGAGGATGCCGAAGACAATTACGCCCTACTGCTGCAGTGGAAAAACGAGGATGCTTCCCCCGACCAGGTTGCCGCTCGCATGCAGGACTTCCCGGAGCGCTCGGCCACACTGGCATTCGACTGGTTCCCGAGCGTTACCGAGGTAAATGTCGAATCCAACTACACCCAAATAGCGGATGGCGAGGTCTTCAGTGTCCACAGCACCCGAAGTGCGCAACGGCGTGTGCGCAAGGGTCTGACCGGTTGGGGCGTCTCTTTCCAAGCCGCTCCGGCTCATTTCGACCTTGCAAACCCGCCGACCAAAGAGCCGGCGCTTCAAGGTCTCGCGACTTCGCTCGCTGGCATGCTGCTTCAATTCCACGACTTCGAACTCGCGCACAACGGCGACTTCGACGACAGCAAGGGAGGGTTCAGGTTCGGGTCTCGGGTCCGCGCGGATATGGGCGCGCTGACTCGCGATCTCGCCTCTCGGGGCACGCCCACCGCACAGCTCGTGCGCAGCGTATCCAAAGCTCTTGGCGCGCAGCAATCGTCACACGTGATCGAGTCGCTGGTGGCCGAGAACTACAACTTTGACGCCGGAACTTGGATCGGGGCGACGCTGGAACAAGGTGTCTGGTACGACATGAGGGCCTCGCTGTCCTTGCCCTTGGAACCGCAGGTCTTTGTGTGGAACGAAATTGAGTTCGCCTACACCCACCCGGTTCCCTGCCTCGCCGATGCCAAGGAAACCGCCTGCATTGAGATCGTGCTGCATGCAAAGCCGGATCCGGCCGTCCTCGGGGATATGCTCAAGGTGCTTGCACGCAGCGCCCGCCTGCCGCGCGGGCAGTTGCCGCAATTGCAGGCCATCACGCATATGCGGCTTATCGTAGACCCCATCACGTCGGTGGCGTATCGCCGCGACGTGCGGCGCTATTCCTATTGGTCGAACGGCGCGGCGGCGCCGAATCACGCGCTGACCGAGTCCGAAAAAATCAGCGTCGTCAGCAGCAGCTTGCCCCCCGCGGACGGCAGCCAGCAATAATGGAGGTTTTAATCGGGTAGGGGGTGAGCTTACGCTCACCGCCCTCCCACACCACCGGACGTGCGGTTCCGCATCCGGCGGTTCAACTGAAGCTCTGGAGTCGCTGATGGGTGCCCAGCAGCGAGACCAGCCCCTTGGCCGTGAAGTACTTGGCCGGCAGCATCAGGTTCATATGGGACGCGCCTGCGTTCCACCACGGACCATGACCATTGCCGGCACTGAGGCGAGCACGCTCGGCGCTCAGGCCCAACGCCCTTAGTTTACGGGCTCGGGTGGCTGGACGCTTCCATTGTCGCCACAGCAGGCAGCGTAGTCGCCGCCGCATCCAACCATCGAGGTACTCCAGCGCCCTTTTGGTTTCGGTGAGCCGGAAGTAATTGATCCAGCCCCGCAACAGCGGGTTCAGATCCTCGATGGTGTGGGCTAGTGACTGGCCGCGTCCGGTGCGCATGAGGTCACGTACCTTCTGCATCAGCCGTTGCACGCTTGCCGCAGCTATCGTCAGACGATTTTCGCGATACCGGGTCACACTGTACCCCAGGAACTTACGCTCCCACGGCTGCGCCACCAGGCTCTTCTCGGTGTTGATGCGCAGCCTCAAGACATCCTCGAGGAAAGTCCTGACTCCACTCATCACCCGCCGCCTTGCGGCGTCCCTTCCGTGCGCGGCTCAACCAACCCATCGCTCATCATCCCGGCTTCCAAGAACCGACGGATCAGCTTCAGCACTCGTACATCACTGACTTGCCTTGCCACCCGCGACATCAGCACATCATGATTGACCCGATCGAAGAACTTCTCCAGATCGATGTCAACCACCCAGTGCTTTCCCTCGCGGATATAGCCCCGTGCCTTGCGAACCGCTTGCTGCGCGCCGCGTCCCGGACGAAAGCCGTAGCTTGAGTCCGAGAACGTGGGCTCAAAGAGTGGTTGCAGCACTTGATGCAGCGCTTGTTGGATTAGCCGGTCAACCAAGGTCGGTACACCGAGGGTTCTCACGCCGCCCGCTGGCTTCGGGATATCCACCCCTCGTACCGGCCGCGGTAAATACCGCCCTTCCAACAAGGCCTTCTTCACGCTCGGCCAGTGCATCTTCAGCCAGTCTTTGAACTGCGGTATCGACAGGCCATCAACGCCTGGCGCCCCTTTGTTCTTAACCACCCGTTGATACGCTAGCTGCAAGTTGCTGCGTTCGACCACCTCTTCCATGAGTGTGTGGTCCTCCGATTTCGTTCGCCCGGATGTCGCCGCGCCAAGCTCCGCACCGCTTCGCTTCGTGCGCGGCTTCCGGCCTGCACCCCCCGCTTCGGCCACTCTCGCGAGTGCTTCTGCTTCATCGCTTCGCTTCGAGACCATCCGTCCTACTCTCGGCTTCCTTGTTCGGCCCTTCGGTATCGCTACCTACTACGGCCTCTGCTGACTTCTGCCAACGCATCGGAGAACCTTTCGATCCTCCTAGCCTTAAAGGCGCGCTTGCAGATCTCCCCGGGTATTGCGCACCCACCTTCACGCTTATGCGCGTCGGATCTACGACACCGTGTTCCGTACATGTACTGGGCTTTGCATCTTTTTGCCTGCTCACCCCACGGTGCTGCCTCTATCCGCTTCCTGTTCGTCGCGCCAGCGCTTTGCTTCCGGCTTCCTTCCGACTCTCAGTCACCCGAGACGCCGTTGCCTTCCGCTAACACTTGCCCATGCCGGCTGTGTAGAGGACTTTCACCTCCAAATGAGTGCGCCCTGCCGGGCGCACAAAAAAAGAGCGGACTTGAAGTCCGCTCTTTCTTGATCGTAATTACCGTTTAAGCGGTAGCTACAGGCGCCAACTACATATCCATTCCGCCCATTCCGCCCATGCCGCCACCCGGCGCGCCATGCGAATGCTCTTCTTCCTTCGGCGACTCAGCGATCATGACTTCCGTCGTGAGCAGCAGTCCCGATACCGAGGCGGCGTTCTGCAGAGCCAGACGCGTCACCTTGGTCGGATCCAAAATGCCCATTTCGATCATATCGCCGTACTCGCCCGTCGCGGCGTTGTAGCCGAACGTGCCCTTGCCCTCGCGGACTCGGTTCAAAACAACCGCGGCGTCCTCACCGGCATTGGTGACGATTTGACGCAGCGGCTCTTCGATCGAGCGGGCCAGGATCTTGATGCCCGTCGTCTGGTCTTCGTTCTTGCCGACAAGCTTCTCGATGGCCTTCAATGCGCGTACCAGAGCGACACCGCCGCCCGGGACCACGCCCTCTTCGACGGCCGCACGCGTGGCGTGCAGTGCGTCTTCGACGCGGGCCTTCTTTTCCTTCATTTCGATTTCGGTCGCGGCACCGACTTTGATCACGGCAACACCGCCGGAGAGCTTGGCAACGCGCTCCTGGAGTTTTTCCTTGTCATAGTCAGAGGTCGCTTCCTCGATCTGCTGGCGAATGCTGTCGACGCGGCCCTTGATGTCAGAGGCCTTGCCGGCGCCGTCGATGATGGTGGTGTTCTCTTTCTCCACCAGAATCTTCTTCGCTTCGCCGAGGTCATTCAGCGTCGCCTTCTCGAGCGACAAGCCGACTTCGTCGGAGATGACCGTGCCGCCCGTGAGGACCGCGATGTCCTGCAACATGGCTTTGCGACGATCGCCGAAGCCCGGCGCCTTGACGGCGGCGACCTTGACGATGCCGCGGATCGTGTTGACGACCAACGTGGCCAGCGCTTCGCCTTCCACATCTTCCGCAACGATCAGCAGCTGCCGGCCGCCCTTCGCAATGGCTTCCAGCAACGGGAGCAATTCGCGAATGTTGGAGATCTTCTTGTCAACCAACAGCACCAGCGGCTTGTCGAGCTCGGCGCTCTGGCTCTGCTGATTGTTGATGAAATACGGCGAGAGGTAGCCGCGATCGAACTGCATGCCTTCGACCACTTCGAGCTCGTTCTCGAGACCCGAACCTTCCTCAACCGTGATCACGCCCTCTTTGCCGACCTTCGCCATCGCATCGGCAATCGTCTTGCCAATACTCTCGTCGGAGTTCGCGGAGATCGTGCCGACTTGCGCAATCGCCTTCGGATCCTTGCAGGGCTTGGAGAGCTTCTTGAGCTCTTCGGTGGCCGCAATGACCGCGGTGTCGATGCCGCGCTTCAAATCCATCGGATTTGCGCCTGCCGCAACCGACTTT
>DATHFW010000267.1:0-2536 GCA_035317945.1 Steroidobacteraceae bacterium
CCTTTCAGGGGGAGGTATCCGAGTTTGCGGCGTCGCCCTCCACGCGGACTGTCTCGGCGCGCTCTACTGGCCCGAGCACGGCCTGCTTGTCGTCGCCGACCTGCATCTGGAGAAAGGCTCAAGCTTCGCGCGGCGCGGGCAGTTGCTGCCGCCCTACGACACCGCCGAAACGCTCGCGCGGCTCGCGCGGCTGATCGCGCATTACGCCCCGCGCGCCGTGATCGCGCTCGGCGATAATTTCCACGACGGCGGCGGGCCGGCGCGGCTTTCGCCGCAGGACCGCGCCTCGCTGACAGCGCTGCAGCGCGGCCGCGACTGGATCTGGATCGCCGGCAATCACGATCCCGATCCGGCCGGCGGCATCGGCGGCACCTTCGCGGCGACGACTTCTATCGGCGCACTCACCTTTCGCCACAAGCCCTCGCGCGACGCGCCGGACGGCGAGATCGCCGGCCATCTTCACCCCGTGGCGCGTGTCGCCCAGCGCGGCCGCGCGGTCAGCCGGCGATGTTTTGCGACCGACGGCAAAGCGCTCGTGATGCCGGCGTTCGGCGCCTACACCGGCGGGCTGAACATCCGCGACCGCGCCTTCGCCGCCGTGTTCGGCGCCCGCAAGTTCACCGCGCACATGCTGGGCGACGGCCGCCTTTATGCCTTCGCGGCGTCACGGTGTTTGGGAGATTGATGCTGTGTCCCGGATGCGGTGCAGCGTGAGCCAAAAGCGCGTTCACGCGCGTCTTTGACGCACTATGGCGAACGGTGCGCCGCTGATCCGGGACCGCCTCAAACTTCGCGTTGCTTGGCGATCCCGGGTCTGCGTCGCATCATTTCATGCTGCGCCGCGCCCGGGACACACCGCGCACTAATCCTTCCTGAACACCACACTCGCGAACCATCCGGTGAGCACGGGCGTCACGACCGTACGGCACTATCATTGTGAAACATGCTATGCCTAAAGCCCGCTGGCTGATGGAGGCGACGATGCCTTTGAAAAAGGAATTTTCTGATCTGCGCCTGTCGTTCGAGCCGCTGACGCTCTACCAGAAATTCGAGCAAGTCTGCGTCCTGATGCTGACCACGCTGATCGCCATCATCATCGCCCTCGCGCTGTGGAATCTGACGCTGAAAATCCTGCTCAGCATCTGGGCAACCAATTTCGATCCGACCGATTATGGTGTGTTCCAGACGGTGTTCGGCATGATCTTTACCGTCATGATTGCACTCGAGTTCAAGCGCTCCTTGCTGGTGGTGGCGGAGCGGCGCGACAGTGTTGTGCAAGTACGCTCTGTCATCCTGATTGCGTTGCTGGCGGTGGTACGCAAATTGATCATTCTCGATCTGTCGAGCACGGATGCCTTCCATCTGCTGGCGCTCGCCGCAGCCATCCTCGCGCTGGGCGCCGTCTATTGGCTGGTGCGCGACCAAGGGCAGCCGCGCGAAATCATCACGGCGGGAGACGGATGAGGTTGCATTGCAAGGCGGTCGCTACAAAAGCTGACAAAACGAGTTCAAATTCAAAGTCCCAGCCTGACGCGAGGAAACAGGTTGCCAGCAAACCGACCTGCACTTCTGTTGTTGGCACCGAACGGACATGCTGCCGCAGTCGCCTGATGTCTGTTGTTGGGTGAAGAGCGGAAGTCGCGTTTCGGGGCTGTAAGGACCGCTAGGACGGGTCGCCCATACCTCGGGCAAAAATCTGGTCTAGCTCTTCATTGGCGGCGGCCCGATAACCGGCACGGGATCGGGAAGGAACTGTCCTGCCGTGATGGCCACATGAAGCTCGGAGGGGGAGCGGCCGGACTTATAGGCGTCGTAGACAAGCCCGGGATCGAAGAACGCGCCGATTGGATTAGCGGCAAATTCCGCAGAGGTCATCATCCATTCCTTCGATTTTGACCAGTCGCCAAAATTATCGACCTGCAATTCCACCAAATTCGCGTCCGGGTCGGAGTAGTACATCGATGTCGTCAGCCCGTGATCCAGGCAAAAAGTTGGGACGATCCCAATGTCGCGCAGCCGCGCGAAACCATCGAACAGCTCTTGGAAGGTCGAATATTCGAAGGCGGAATGGTGTAGTCCGGTGTGCCCTTCCTTCGAGGCGTCATCGCTAAGCCAAGGGAAAGCCAGCAAGGCGATGCGATGGTTAGCTCCGTCATTCGACAACCATGCGCCGACCGGTGCCTGATGAGAGACTGTCATTCCCGTGACTTTGCCGTACCATTCAATCATCTCGGCGAGCCGGGTCGTTTTCAGATTGATGTGGTGGAGGGTTGGCTTGGACACGGAAGCCTCCTATGGGCTTTTTTTGGGCAACAAGAGCCACGCGCGCGGCTTGCAAAGGTCGCAAGGGAAAATCCTATTTTCGATTGACCACCGGGTCAATCGCCCCTGGCCTCACCATCTCATCAACGCTGCTCGCTACCGCCGACGAGGTGATCGAATAACCTCGGTCACTTCCGTTGTTGGCACCAAACGGACATGGCGCGATGTCCGAGTTGAGTCTGCTTTCGGGCGTAGAGCGGAAGTCGCATTTCAG
>DATHFW010000268.1:0-10376 GCA_035317945.1 Steroidobacteraceae bacterium
ATCAACACCCGCATCCGGAGAAAACGAAAAATCGAACCGCGCTCCTGTTGATTCTCGGATCATCGCCGATGGTCGAGGGCATCCCTGCATTTTTTGCAGCCGGCAAGTATGGCGTCGGTCTCATCATCCTGATGTCGCTAATGTTTGCGGCGACGACCATTGCCACCTACGTGCTGCTGTGTGTTTATTCGGTCGCCGGGTTGCAGCGCGTCAGCCTAGGGCCTTTGGAGCGTTACGGCGAGGTTTTAAGCGGAGGGTTCATTGCTCTGGTTGGACTGGTCTTTTGGATTTGGCCGGTCCTCTAACATCGCAAATCAATCACATGCATAAACAACACGACTCCGACGAGCATCCCGATCACGACCACGAAGGGCACGACCACGCTGGGCATGATCATACCGGGACCGCCAGCGAACAACGCCTGCGCGCCGCCCTCGCGCTGCTCTTTGCCTTTACCGTAGTCGAAGCCGTAGGCGGTTTCTGGTCAAACTCCATCGCACTGCTGGCCGAGGCTGCTCACATGCTGGCCGACTCTGCATCGCTGCTGCTGGCGATAGTCGCAATCCGCGTGGGCCGCCGGCCCGCCGATGCGAATCGCACGTATGGTAATCGGCGCTATCAGACCCTCGCCGCTTATACGAACGGCGTGACGCTGCTGGCGCTCACGGCTTGGATCGTCGTGGAGGCCTCCCGCAGGCTGATCGCACCTCCGCAGGTCAATGGCAAGATCATGTTGGGAATTGCGGTGATCGGAGGTATCGCCAACCTGGCGGCCTTTGTTGTCTTGTCCGGCGCCAAGTCGCTCAACGAACGCGGCGCACGCGCGCACATATTGAGCGACCTCTTGGGTTCGGGTGCGGCGACTGCGGCGGCTGGCGTCATCCTGCTCTTTGGCTGGCTACCCGCAGATCCGTTACTGTCTATCGCCGTGTCGGTTTTGATCGTTCGCTCCGGCTGGCAGCTGACTCGTGAATCGGGGCATATTCTGCTCGAGGGCACGCCACCTGGCTTTAGTGTCAGGCAAGTCGAGATGCATTTGACCGGGATATCGGGGGTCTGCAGCATCCATCATGTGCACGCCTGGTCTCTTACCGGCGAGAGCCCCATGGTCACCTTGCATGCCGAGATCTCAGATGACGCGGATCGACAGCAGGTATTAACGGCGATTTTGAGTCGCTTACGTGAAAGACTAGGCGTCGAACATGCCACGGTGCAAATGGAGCACGGCCCCTGTGCGGATCCCGGCGCAGCCGATGATTGCCATGACTCCTCCGCGTCAATTGAACACGGTCACGAGGGGCATAGCCACTGACTCCGTGTGCTCCAGCACGGCGTCAGGGAATTTATTCGACGGTAAGACTCTTCGCCAAATTTCGCGGCTGATCGACGTCGGTGCCTTTGAGCACCGCGACGTGGTAGGCCAGCAGCTGCATGGGAATGGCGAACACGATGGGTGCTTGCAGCGGGGTGGCGTGCACGGGCATTTTGATGACGGTGATGCCGTCTCCGCTCTCCATTCCCGCCTTGGGATCCGCGAATACGTACAACTTTCCGCCGCGAGCGCGCACTTCGTGGAGATTGGATTTGAGCTTTTCCAGAAGCTCGTTGCTCGGAGCAACGGCAACCACGGGCATGTCCTCATCGACCAAGGCCAGAGGTCCATGCTTCAGTTCCGCGGCGGGGTAGCCTTCGGCGTGAATATAAGAAATCTCTTTGAGCTTCAGCGCACCCTCCATCGCAATGGCCTGCAAGGGACCGCGGCCGAGAAACAAGGCATGGTGTTTTTCGACGAAGACTTCCGCGAGGTTCTGGATGGTTGCATCGAGTTTGAGCGTCTTTTCCACCACACCGGGCAGCTGCATCAACTGGGAGACCAATGTCGTCTCGTCCGCGGCGGCCGGTCCATTTTTGGCCAGCGCAATGGTGAGCATCGTGAGGGCGGTCAACTGGGTGGTGAAGGCCTTGGTCGATGCAACGCCGATCTCAGGACCTGCGCGCGTCAGCAGCACCAAATTCGATTCTCGCACCATAGAACTTTCGGCGACGTTGCAAATGGTAAGCGTCGCCAGGTACTGCGCCCGCTTGGCATTGCGCAGCGCCGCCAAGGTATCGGCGGTTTCGCCTGACTGCGAAATCGTCACGAACAGGGTGTCCGGGGTGATCACCGGATCCCGGTACCGGTATTCGCTGGCAATCTCGACGCGGGCCGGTATCCGGCAGATCTGCTCGATCATATAGCTGGCGACGATGCCGGCGTGGAAACTCGTGCCGCAGGCGGCAATGTGGACGGCTTTGACGCGCTTGAAAATTTCGGCGGCGCCGGGTCCGAAGGCGGCATCGAGTAATTTTCCTCCTGCGACGCGCTCCTCCAGCGTTTGCGCAATGGCTCGCGGCTGCTCGTGAATTTCCTTGAGCATGAAGTGCCGGTACTGCCCGCGCTCGACGGCATCGGCCGCCAGGTCGCTTTCGCGAATCGCGCGAACCGCAGGCTTGCCGGCGCCGTCGATGATCTTGACCGAGCGGCGGCGAATTTCGGCAACGTCGCCTTCCTCGAGAAACATGAAGCGGCGCGTGACGGGGAGCAGCGCAGCAACGTCTGAGGCCGCGAAATTCTCATCGATCCCCAAGCCGATGACCGCCGGACAGCCTTCGCGCGCCATCACGATGCATTCAGGATCCGTCTCGCTCAAGACGGCGAGCGCGTAGGCACCCTGCAGCTCGGCCACGGTCTTGCGCACCGCGGTCAATAAATCGGGGGATGCGGCCAGATGGTGATGGATGCGGTGCGCGATGACCTCGGTGTCGGTTTCCGAGGTAAAGGCGTATCCCAACCTCTTCAGTTCCGCGCGCAGCACCTCGTGGTTTTCGATGATGCCGTTGTGCACGACCGCGATATTGCCGCGCGATACGTGAGGGTGCGCGTTGTCGGTCGTGGGTACCCCATGAGTCGCCCAGCGGGTATGCGCAATGCCGATCGAGCCCTGGAGGGGGTTGGCGTCCAGCGCGTCCTGGAGAATCTTGACCTTGCCGACGGTACGCAGCCGGTCCAATTTCCCGTGGTCCAGAACCGCCAAACCGGCGGAGTCGTAGCCGCGGTATTCCAGGCGGCGCAAGCCCTCCATCAAAATGGGAACCGCACTGCGCTCCGCAACCACGCCCACGATGCCACACATAGTCCCTACCGGCCCAGTGATTAAAGGGTGCCTAGTGTGCCCGAGACGCTTGGGAAATCCAGCCTTTCCGACCCAGTCCTACATACCAAGCAATATTGTTTGCTAAATACTATTAGTAACTATATAGTATTAGCCCATGGACGATAGCAACGCACGGAAATTTCAAAAAGAGCTCAACGGGGGCCTGGTAGGCCTGGTACTGCTTGCGGTGCTCGCCGAATCGGACGAAGACCTGTACGGCTACGAAATCGCCAAGCGGCTGGCGAATGCCAACGACGGAACGTCCATTTTCAAGGAAGGCACCATCTATCCCGTGCTGCGGGCGCTTTCCGCGGGAGACCTGTTGACCAGCCGCATCGTTCCTTCCTACTCCGGTCCGCCGCGCCGCTACTACCGCATCACGGGGCAGGGCAGAGGCGTGCTCGCTGAATGGAAACTGATTTGGCGGGGTACCCGCGACTTCGTGGATCGATTCATAGAAACAGAAACCTCAAAAACAGGACATTCGTCATGAACCGCAGCGCGCCTCGTTCCATCGATCAGTACCTTCGGCAACTGCGCGAAGAACTCGCCGGCGCTGATGCGGCGCTGATTCAAGACGCACTGTACGACGCGGAGGAATATCTGCGCGCGGAGGTCGCGGCGCATCCGGATAAACCTGAGTCCGACGTGCTCGAATTGATCGCCTCGACCTACGGCGCGCCCGATGAAGTGGCCGGCGCGTATCGCGACACCGAGGTCAAGGTAAAAGCCGCCATGGCGACGCCGCGCAAAGTACCCAAATCCAAGTTGGGTGCGTTCTTCGGCGTGTTCTTGGATCCCCGTGCCTATACCTCTTTGTTCTTCATGCTCTTGTGCCTGGCCACCGGCATCATTTACTTCGTGTTCGCGATTGTCGGTCTGTCGCTGTCCGTGGGATTCGCGGTGTTGATCATCGGCGTGCCGTTCTTTCTCATGTTCGTGGCCGTGGGCCGGGTGGTTTCTCTGGCGGAAGGGCGCTTGATCGAAGCCATGACGGGTGTGCGCATGCCGCGGCGGCCGGTGTATCAGGGCAGCGCGCTTACGTTTTGGTCGCGCATCGGCCAGATGTTGCGCGACCGGCGCACCTGGACCACGGTCGCCTACTTCGTACTGATGTTGCCCATCGGCATCCTCTACTTCGTGATTGCCGTGGTGGGACTATGCGTGAGTCTCGCTTTCATCGCGCTGCCGATCACCGTGCTCTGCGCCCAAGCCGGCTGGTTCGGCATGAGCGGCGCCGAGATTTTCTCCCAGGCGCAGCCGGAGTGGATATTCGACAGCGGCTTCGCCATTCCCATCTTAGGGCTGGCCGGCGTGTTGTTGCTGACCTCCCTCATGCATCTGGCGCGCGGCGTCGGCAAGCTGCATGCCCTGTTCGCCAAGTCCATGCTGGTCGCGCGAGTTGCGTCCGGCACGGCCGAGTCCGCGGCGTCGGGAGCGGCGCTCGCGGCTCTTTAGCAAACGCGCAAACGAGGCAGCACGCGGCAGCACGCGGCCGGCAACGAGCGGCCGCTAGCGTCCGGCCGAGAAGAACTTAGCCACGCGTTTGCCGGCGTCCGGCGCCAACCCTTCGTTTTTGAACAACTCCAGCGCGTGAGCTTCGTGCAGGCTCAAGCCATCGGTTTCAATCAGCGCCCGCTTGTTGACCTGGTTGGCGTACCACGAGTTGCTCAAGATGTCGGTGCAGAGCGCCGCGAGTTCCGCATCGAACTTATCGTCGGGAAAACAGAAATTAGCCAGGTGCATCGCCTCGGCCTGCGCGCCTGAATAGCTGCGGCAGGTGAACATCATTTCGCCGGCCTTCGGTCTCCCGATACGGTGCGGCAGCCGCATGCTCAATCCCCACACCGGCGTGAGTCCCCATCTGGCATACACGTCGGAAAATTGCGCTGACTCCGACGCGACGATGAGATCCGCCGCCAACGCCAGTTCCAGTGAGCCGGTGGAGCAGTGTCCTTGCACAGCGGAAATGACCGGCTGCGGAAGATTCGCCACTTTTTGGATGACCTCCGAATGAAAGTGGGGCTTGGCGTGCGCCTTGACGTGCTCCAAGACCTCCTTCATGTCATAGCCCGCGGAGAAATTAGCGCCCGCACCGCGCAGGATCACCAGTCCGATAGTCTTGGTCTCGCGCGCAATCGCATCGACATGCTCTTCGAGCGCCTCGAACATGTCCTTGGAAAGCGCATTAAGCTTTTCGGGGCGGTTCAGAATGAGCGTTGCCGCGCCGCCGTCATTCTCCCTTCTGACAAGTTCGCTCATCGCGCCTCCTCTTTACGATTCCACCACCCGCCGCCCAGCGCCTGAAACAACGCCGCCGTATCGGCGTACCGATTCGCTCGAGCCTGCACCGAACTCAATGCGGCGGTGTTGTAGGCTTGCTCCGCGTTGAGCACGGTCACCAAGCTGATGGTTCCCAGCGCCCGCTGTTTTTGCGCAAGATCGAATGTCTTTTTTGCCGCTTGCTCAGCCGTGGCGCTGGCGTTGAGTGCATCGGCATCGGCCTTCAGCGCGCGCAGCGTATCGGCAACATTTTGGCACGCCAATACCACCGCGGCTCGGTATTGCGCTCCGGCCTGATCCAAGGCTGCGTACGCCGCGCGCCGCTTGTGGATCAGCGCTCCGGCATCGAACAGAGTCTCGGTCAGCGATGCACCGGCGTCCCAAAACTGCGTGTAGGGCGTGAACAGTTTGCCTAACGAGAGCGCGCTGGAGCCTAGGTCGGCGCTGATCGCGAATTGCGGCAGCAAGTCCGCGGTGGCGGCCCCGGCCGCTGCCGAGGCCATGTGCATGTTCTCTTCGGCCTGACGAACATCCGGCCGCTGTTCGATCAGTTTTGAAGGCAGGCTCACCGGAAGATCCGTGGGTAGAGTGAGCTCGTCGAGGCGAAATGTCTGGTCAGGTTCGTCGGCGGGCAGCATCCCTAGCAATGCGGTCAAGGCATCGCGAGATTGTCCCAGCTGTTTTTGCAGCGGCGGCAGTGTCTGCGCCGTCTGCGATTCCAGCGACTGCTGCGCGAGCACGTCCAGATCGCCGGCGGTCCCCAAGAGACGCTGCTGCTGCACAAGCTCGGTCAATTGATGCTCCAGCTGCAACAACCGTTCGGTTGCGGAAATCTGTCCGCGCAGCGATGCCTCCTGGATTGCGGTGACGACCACGTTGCTGCTCAAGGTCAAGTAGGTGGCCTCGAGTTGAAAGCGGGCGCTGTCGTCCTGCGCCTTGGCGATCTCGACTTGGCGGCGAGTCGCGCCGAAGATATCGGGTGCGTAGCTTAAAGTCAGTTGTGCGGTGTAGAGCGTGTAGGTTGAACTCGGGGCCACCGTGGGACTGGTCAAGGTATCTGCGGGAAACTGCGAGCGATTGCCGCTAAAGTTTCCTTGAACGCTCGGGAAAAAACTGGTGCGCTGCGCCAGGTACAACTCATGCATTTGGCGCAATGCCGCCTGCGCGGCGCTCACATTCGGATTGCCTTTTAGGGCCTGTTCGACCAAGCGGTTGAGCTTGGCTGAACGGAACAGAGTCCACCATTGATTCGGAATGTCCATGCCGGCAACGAAACGCTGCGCATCGCCGCCGGCATCATTGGCGCTGTTGGACGCTGGGTCACGCACCGCGGCTGTCGGCCCGGAGGAGGCGTTGCCGTAGTCGGTTGCGGCAGGAGGCGTCGGCCGCTTGAAGTTGGGGCCGACGGCGCAAGCCGTCAAGGCCGCCATGAGCGCTCCTGCCGTCAGGCGCGAGACTTTCATCGACCCCACCGGGCTTGGCCGTGGCGTTGCTCGGCCCAATGCTCGATGACGTGGTACATCGAGGGCAGGACGAACAAGGTGAGTGCGGTGGAAATCGCCAGACCGCCCACCACCACGGTGGCGATCCCGCGCTGCACGTCGCTGCCGACGCCGGTATGGATGGCCGCCGGCAGCATGCCTAACGTGGCGACCGTGGCGGTCATGAGCACGGGACGCAGGCGTTCGGTCGCGCCCTGCATGATGGCTTCGTGCAATTCCAAGCCGGATTTCCGCATGCGATTGAGATTCGACACCATGATGATGCCGTTCTGCACCGCGACGCCAAAGAGCGCAATGAATCCGACGCCGCTGGCGACATTGAGATTTTGTCCCGTGAGGTGCAAGGAGATCAGACCGCCGAGCATCGCCAGCGGCACCACACCCAAAATCAACAAGGCTTGCCGGAACGATTTGATGCCGACCGTGAGGAAGATCAGCATCATGCCCATCACCAGCGCCAGGATCACGAGCAGCCGCGCTTCGGCGCGCCGCTGATTCTCGAACTGGCCGCCCCATTCCAGGCGAATTTTATTGGCATCGAAATGCACCTGCGCCGCTATCTTGGCCTGCGCTTCGGCAAGATACGAAGTCAGGTCGCGGTCGCGGTTATCGATGCGGATGGTGAGATTGCGCTGGCCGTTCTCGCGCGTAACGGTGCTCTCTCCTGAGCGCACGCGGATATCCGCCAGCTCGGACAGCGGCACTTGCGCGCCGCTCGACGTATTGACCAGCAAGTTGCCCAACGCCTCGGGTGAGTTGCGTGCGCCTTCCGTGAATCTAACCGTCAGGGGGTAGGTCCGTTGGCCGACGTAGACGGTGGAAACCGGCGCCTGCCCGACGCCGGTCTGAATGACATTCTGCACATCCGTCATGTTCACGCCGAAGCGTGCGGCCTTTTCACGATCGAGCTTGATTTCCATTTGCGGGATCGGCGGCTCCTGGAAAATCGACGCGCTCGAGGTGCCTTGGATGCCCTCGAGAACATTCACGATCTGCGCGCCGATGCTGCGCAGCTCATCGAGATCATCGCCATAGATCTTGGCCACCAGCGGACTATGCGCGCCGCCGATCAGGTCATTGACACCGTCGATGATGGGTTGACTGATGCCGATCGAATATCCGGGAAGTTCCTTGTTGAGGTCCGCCGCAAAACGGTTGACGAACTGTTTCTTCGATTCGCCCCGGGGCCAGGTGTCGTAGGGTTTCAATCCCACCGGCGCTTCGATGTGCGACATGGTCCAGGAATCCGTGCCGTCATCGTTGCGGCCGGTTTGCGTCACCACATAAGAGACTTCAGGATACTTGAGGATGGTGCGGCGCAGCTCGCTCGCCATGTCGCTGGCCTTGTTCAAGGCGAGGCCGGTGGGCATTTGCACCTGCAGCCACAGCGCGCCTTCATCCAGGTCCGGCAGAAACTCCCGGCCGATGGTGGCTCCCAGGCCGACGACCGCGAGCAGCGCAAAAATGACGACTCCATAAATGATGCGCGGTTGATCGAGGCAGCTCGCGAGCACGCGGTCGTACTGCACGGTCAAGCGCTCGAGCCAGCGGTTCTGATAGACGCGTCCGGGCTTGCGAAATGCCAGATACGCGAGGCCCGGCACCAGGGCCAGGGCGGTGAGCAAGGCGCCGAACAGCGCATAGCCCATGGTGTACGCCATCGGCGTAAAGAGCTTGGCCTCGGCACGCTCGAACGAGAACAGCGGCAGATAGGCCGTAATGATGATGAGACTGGCAAAGAAAATGGGCCGCGTCACCTGCAGCGTCGCGGCCTTCGCCTCGCTTTCGCTGAGTTCTTCATTGGGCATCGCCTCACGCCGGCGCAGCACCGCTTCGGTCACGACAATGGCGCCATCGACGAGAATGCCGAAGTCGATGGCGCCGAGCGACAGCAAATTGGCCGACACATGCGTGAGATTCAGCAGCGAGAACACCGACACCAATGCAAACGGAATGCTCACCGCGACCACGAAGGCGCTGCGCGGGCTGCCGAGAAACAGAATCAGAATCAGAAACACCAGGGTGATGCCTTCGAGGATGGTTTGGCCCACTTTGCGAATGGTGTTGCGTACCAGATCATCGCGGTCGATATAGGGGACGATGCGCACCCCCGACGCGGCCAGCTTGGCGTTGAGTTCGGCCACCTTGGCGTGCACGCCGCGCAATGTTTGCGACGGGTTTTGATATTTCAGCATCAGCACGATGCCTTCGATCGTGTCGGGGTTCTTGTCCTTGCCCAAGATGCCTTCGCGTTCCTGGTGACTCAACACCGTGGTGCCGAGATCCCGCACCAGCACCGGCGTACCCGACGCTTGCGTGACGACGATGGAACCGATGTCCGCGAGACTATGAATCAGCCCGACGCCGCGAATGACGTAGCTTTGATCGCCGCGGGACACGCGGCCGCCGCCGGCGTTGCTGTTATTGTTGTTGATGGCGTCGATGACGTTGCTGATGCCGAGCCCGAAGTGCTCCAGCTGTTTGGGATCAAGATCAAGTTGGTACTCGGTGGTGAAGCCGCCGAAATTCGTGTCATCGACCACGCCCGGAACGGATTTCAGCGCCGGTATGACGACCCAGCGCTGGATTTCCGACAGCTCCTGAAGATTTTTCGTATCGCTTTCCAGTGTGTAGCGGTAGATCTCGCCGCCGGGACCTGCGACCGGATCGAGCGACGGGGCCGCGCCGGGCGGCAGCGCCGTTTGCGCGATGCGCTCGAGCAAGCGCTGTCTCACCCAATAATCCTCATAGCCGTCGCGGAACAGCACCGTGATCAACGACAGGCCGAAGGTGCTCGAGGAGCGCATCAAGAATAATCCGGGTGTGCCGTTGATCTGTCGCTCCAGCGGCACGGTGACCAGCTGTTCGACCTCTTCGGCCGCAAGCCCGGGCAGCTGCGTGGTGACCTGCGCCGCGACATCGCCGAGCTCGGGATAGGCTTCGACGGACAAGGTTTCCCAGGCATACACGCCGTAGGCCGCGAGCAGGGCGGCCAGAATAATGACCGCGACCCGCCGATGCAGGCAGAAGGCGACAAATTGATCAATCATTCAGGAGAATTCCGCCCTTCACGAGCACCTGCTCGCCGGCTTTGAGGCCGGAGCGGATTGCGACCGATGATCCTTCCTCTAGTTGGGCCTCGACCATGCGGCGTTCGAAAGTCCAGGGCGCGGTGGCTACAAACACGCTGGTCCTGTCGTTGTTCATGAGCAGCGCAGAACTCGGCAGCACGATCAAGGATCGCTCGCTTCCCGCGAGCGTGGCGGTGGCAAACATGTTGGGTTTCAACGCATAGTCGGCGTTCGCGAGGGCAATGCGGATCTTGCCGCGGCGTGAATCGGGATCGATCACATCGGAGACGAATAGGACCTTGCCCTGGCGCACTTGATCGGGGTAG
>DATHFW010000269.1:0-2160 GCA_035317945.1 Steroidobacteraceae bacterium
CGCGCCCGCGATTATCCGCTGCCGCCGCTGACGCCCATTCTCGCGAGCGAAATGTTCACCAATGCCGCGCGCAACGCCGGCTATCACCCGTTTCCACGGCCGTCGGCCAATGCCTCGCAGCCCTACACCAATCCGGACGGCTCGAAATTCGGCGGCTGCCAGTATTGCGGCTATTGCCAGCGCTTCGGCTGCGAAGCCAACGCCAAGGGCAGCGCGCATATGACGGTGATTCCGATCGCGATGCGCAGCCCGAATTTCGAACTGCGCACCCATTCCTGGGCCACCAAGGTGCTGAAGGATTCCGACGGCAAGCGCGTCACCGGCGTGACCTACACCAACGTGCTCAACGGTGAGGAATTCGAGCAGCCGGCATCCATCGTGCTGTTGTGCGCCTACGGCATCAACAATGTGCACCTATTGCTGCTGTCGGGTATTGGCGCGCCCTACGATCCGGTCGCGCAGAAAGGCGTGGTCGGCAAGAACTATTGCTACCAGACCGGCGCCGGCGCGACGCTGTTCTTCGAGGGCAAGTATTTCAATCCGTTCATGAATGCCGGCGGCTCCAACGCCACCATCGACGATTTCAACACCAACTGGGCGTTCGACCGCGCGCCACATGATTTCCTCGGTGGCTATAACGTTTCCGGCGGCTTCAATACCGCGCTGCCGATCGGCTATCGCCCGGTACCATCGGGCACGCCGCAATGGGGCACCGCGTGGAAGCAGGCGACCGCGAAATGGTACCAGACCGCGATGGTGATCAACGCCAGCGGCAGCGTGATGGCCAACCGGTATAATTGCTTCGACCTCGATCCGACCTATCGCAACGCCTTCGGCCAGCCGCTGATGCGCATGACGTTCGATTACAAGGACAACGAGCATAAAATGGGCGTCCACGCCGCCCAAGTGATCAACGACGTCGCCAAGTCGATGAATCCGACCAAGCTCAACCCGGCGCGGGCCCGCACGGACCCCTGGACCGTCGTACCCTATCAAAGCACGCACAACACCGGCGGTGCCATCATGGGCACCACTCCGCGCGAGAGCGTGCTCAACAAATATCTGCAGAGCTGGGATTGCCACAATCTGTTCGTGATCGGCGCCAATGCGTTCCCGCACAACTCGTCCTACAACCCGACCGGTCCGGTCGGCGCGCTGGCCTATTGGACCGCGGATGCGATCAAAAACCGCTATGTGAAAAATCCCGGCCCGCTGGTGCAGGCATGATCAACACCATGCGTGTAGCGACGGCATTGTCGGTATTGCTGCTGGCTGGCGCAGCCCGCGCGGACGGTGACGCCGTGCGCGGCGAAGCCCGCTTCCAGGATTGCGCCGCTTGCCACAGGCTGGAGGCCGGCACCAACAATGTCGGGCCAAGCCTGCATGGCATTCTCACGCGCAAGGCTGGCGAGATCGCGGATTTCAGGTATTCACCGGCCATCAAGCGCAGCGGCATCGTCTGGACGCCGGAAACGCTCGACAAGTTCATCACCGATCCGCAAGCTTTGGTGCCCGGCAATCGCATGCCCTATGCCGGCATGGCCAATGCGAGCGACCGCGCCGATCTGATCGCCTATCTCACCAAGGCGTCGCAATAGCCCTTGGCACAAACGACGGCCCGAGAAAGTCCTTTAGAATCCTTGAGGGAAGAAATGAGTATCGATCAGCAGCGTGGCAGCGCGCCGGCAAATCTCGCCGCGCATTTCAGCAGCACTGCCATGGCCCCCTACGGGCTTTTTCTGCTGCGCGTCGCGATCGGCATCGACTGGATTGCCCACGCCTTCCTGAAAACCTATCGCGGCATGAACACGCATGAGGCGCTACTGGCCAAGAACGGCATCACGCCGCTACTGGCGTGGCCGACATTCAGCCTCGAAGTGATGGGCGGGATCGCCATCCTGCTCGGCTGGTACACCCGTCAATGGGCGGCGTTCCTGCTGATCTTCCTGGCGGTGGTGGTGTGGATCAAATGGCCGGTCGGCTGGACCTATTCCAACACCGGCGGCGGCTGGGAATATCCGCTGTTCTGGCTGATCGCGCAGGCCACGCTTGTATGCGCCGGCGGTGGTGCCTTCGCATTGCAGAGGACGAAGGCCCCGGAAGCTTAGTTGAGCGCGACAATATCGCGTCGAGCCGGATCAGGCCGCCGCCGACTGCAGC
>DATHFW010000270.1:0-4846 GCA_035317945.1 Steroidobacteraceae bacterium
GAATTCATTCAGGGCTGAGGTATTGACCAGGTACACCGAGGATCCCAGCGCCACTCCCAGCGCGAGCGCCAGCACCGTCACCAGAAAGCGCGTCGGTTGTTCCCGTATCTGCGCCAACAACAGTATCCGCCAGATCTTCCATGAGCCGGAATTGCTCATGCCGGCTCCAGGGGGTGCAGTCCGCGCGCGTCGAGCACCAGAATGCGATCAGCGGTTTCTGCCGCGGCTCTCGAGTGAGTAATGAGGATGCCGGCGCCCGCATTTGACTTCACCTGGGTCTGCAGCAGTTCGAGCGTTTGCGCGGCGCTGCGCGTGTCGAGGTTGCCGGTCGGCTCGTCCGCCAGCACCAGGCGGGGCCGATGCACCAATGCGCGCGCGATGGCAACGCGCTGCAGCTCGCCTCCCGAGAGTTCCTTGGTGTGGCGTTGCGCCAATGCCTCGATTCCCACCGCCGTCAACATGTCGCGCGTGCGGCGGCCGCGCTCAGGTTCAGCGACTCGCAGCAGGTCCAAGGGCAGGGCAACATTTTGTTCGACCGACAGGTAGGGCAGAACATGAAAGGCCTGGAAGACAAAGCCGACGGCACGCCGCCGCAGCAGCGTCGTGGCGTCATCGTCCAACGTGGACAGATCGACGCCTTCGAGAATCACGCGTCCGCCATCGGCTGCATCGAGGCCCGCGAGCAGATTGAGCAGCGTCGACTTGCCGACGCCGGACTCGCCCATAATGGCCAGGTACTCGCCGCGGCGAAGTTCCAGATCGACGCCCTCGAAGATCGCAGGCCGATCCTTCGAGAAGCGCTTGCTTAAGTTCTCGAGCCGGACAACGAGGTCAGTCACCTCAAGCGGCGTCGACTCCGATCACCGCTTTGACCTCCAAGAAGTCGCGCAATCCGAACTCGCCCCACTCGCGGCCGTTGCCGGACATTTTGAAACCGCCGAAGGGCGTGTTCATGCTTCCCGCAGCGCCATTGAGGGTCACTTGGCCCGCGCGAATGCGTCCGCCGATGCGGCGTGCCCGCAGATTGTCCTTGGACCACACGTAGGCGGCCAACCCGTAGGGCGTGTCGTTGGCGATTTGCACCGCCTGCTCTTCGTTGTCATACGGCAGAATGCAGAGCACAGGTCCGAAGATCTCTTCGCGCGCAATCGTCATGTCATTGCGCACATTCGAAAATATGGTCGGCTTGACGAAGTAGCCCTTGGTCAGTCCATCGGGGCGTCCCGAGCCGCCGATAACGACCTTGGCGCCCTCGGCGATGCCCTTCGCAATGTATCCTGCGACTCGCTCGAACTGCAGCTTCGAAACCAGGGGGCCTAAGTTGGTTTTCTCGGAAGTGGGATCACCGGTGACCACCGACTCGGCCACGCGTTTGGCGATTGCTTCGACCTCGGCCAATTTCGCCGCCGGCACCAGCATGCGCGTCGGTGCATTGCAGGATTGGCCGGAATTCTGAAATACGTGGAGAACGCTTTTCGTCACGGCGCGTTCGAAGTCCGCGTCATCGAGCAGCACATTGGGCGACTTGCCTCCGAGCTCTTGGTGCACGCGCTTGACCGACGCGGCCGCGTTCCTGGCGACTTCGGAGCCGGCGCGCGTCGATCCGGTAAAGGACACCATGTCGACCTCGCGGTGGGATGAGAGCGGAGCACCGACGCCGTTGCCGTCTCCATTGACCAGGTTGAACACACCGGCGGGCACTCCCGCCTCATGCATGACCTTGGCCCAGATGATGGCGCTGAAGGGCGAGTATTCCGAAGGTTTGAGCACCATGGTGCATCCCGCGGCGAGGGCAGGCACCACTTTGGCGGCGACTTGGTTCATCGGCCAGTTCCAGGGCGTGATCAGGGCGCATACGCCGACCGGCTCCTGGATCAGGCGGACGGTGCCGCGCATTTCTTCGAATTTGAAATTCTTCAACACGTCGATCATGGCACTGATGTGGCCGACCCCAATACCCGTCTGGGAGCCCTTCGACAGCGTGATGGGCGCGCCCATCTCAATGGATATGGCTTGCGCAATTTCATCGTAGTGGGCCTTGTAGGCCGCCAGGATGCGTTCCATCAGCGCGAGGCGGTCTGCGGGGGAGGTGCGCGAATAGCTGTCGAATGCACGGCGCGCGGCCGCGACGGCGCGGTCGACATCTTTGCTGCTTCCCATCGATATGACGCCGGCAATTTCTTCGGTGGCGGGATTGATGACTTTCAGTTCCTTGGGCTCGACCGGATCGACCCAGGCGCCATCGATGTAGAACTGCCGATTGTCATATGTCATTGCAAATCCCCTTCAAATGCGGTTATTTCCGTGTCGATATTCTACCCGCTGGCGGGGCGCCGCGCAGTGGGATTGGCAGCCGACTATGGTGGCCGTGACCGCGACAGCCATGATTTCGCTTAAGTTTACGGTCCTGGTTCGCATTTCGGCCCCCCTTTAGTTGCTAGGCTTCCATCCATGAGACAAACCAGAATTCCACTCCTCAAGGCGGCCCTGACCGGGGTTTTGGCCTTGGCGTTGGGTTCGGCGCTGGCGGCCTCGCCGGAATGGAACCCGGTGCGTTCGCACCCGGTTGAAATTGGGCCGCAGGCCGGCCGGCTGGTGGTGGGGTTTCGAGCGACCTCCGGCAATTCCGTGACGAGGGCGATCCGCTTGCGCGCCAAAGCCCAGGTGATGAGCATTACCCAGGCGCAGACTTCCGCGGCGGACGTGAGCAGCTTAAGCCTGCGCAGCGGGGTCGCTGTGTCGCGATCTCGCCAGCTCACGCCGAGCATGCATGTCGTGTTTCTGCCGAAGACGCTGTACGGCGCGGACGTCGATGCGGTGCTCCAGCGGCTCAGAGCAGATCCTGCGGTGGAATTTGCCGATGTCGACGAACGGCGCTACTCGCATGCACTGCCCAATGACCCCTTGTTCATTCCGACGGCGACGGCCAGCGGACAGTGGTATATGCAAAAGCCGAGCACCCTCACGCCCACCAGCGACGCCGCGGCGACCGACGCCGTTTCCGCGTGGGACATCACGAAGGGCAGCTCGGGCACGGTGATTGCGGACGTCGATAGCGGGATTCGCTTCGACCACCCCGACCTGCTCCGGGCGGGGTTCGGCGGTCGCTTGCTGCCCGGCTACGATTTTGTCGGTCAAGACCTGAACGCGACCAACAGCAGTCCCTTGGGAACCTTTCTCATTGCCAACGACGGTGATGGCTGGGATCCTGACCCTTCAGATCCCGGCGATTGGATCGACAGCACCGATCTGAAGAACTCAACCGTGTTCCCCAGCAAGAACTGCAGCACGGAAAACAGCTCCTGGCATGGCACCAGAGTCATGGGCGTGCTCGGCGCGCTGACCAACAACGATACCGGCGTTGCCGGCATGACCTGGAATTCCTACCTGTTGCCGGTGCGCGCGCTGGGCAAGTGCGGCGGATTGGACTCAGACATCATCGTCGGCATTCAGTGGGCTGTCGGCATGCACATCAACGGCGTACCGGATAATCCGTATCCGGCCGACATCATCAACTTGAGTCTCGGCGGATCAGGCAGCGCCTGTCCCTCCGACTATCAGAGTCTCATCACCCAGCTCACCAACATGGGCGTGCTGCTGGTGGTATCCGCGGGTAATGAAAGCGGCCCGGTCGATGTACCCGCCATCTGCCCGGGCGTGCTGGCGGTGGCAGGATTGAGAAACATCGGCACCAAGGTCGGCTACAGCAGTTTAGGCCCCGAGGTCGGCATCGGCGCGCCCGCCGGCAATTGCGTGAATACGAATGGCGGACCCTGCCTGCGCTCCATCGATACCACGGTGAACGAGGGCGCCACGGCTCCCGGAGCGAACTCTTATAGCGATCAATCGAATACCAGTCTCGGCACCAGTTTTTCCGCACCCATCGTTTCCGGGGTTGCCGCGTTGATGCGCGCGGCGAACGCGAATCTCACGCCGGCGCAGATTATCGCGCGAATGAAGGCGAGCGCGACGCGGTACCCGCAGCCTGCGGGGCTTGCGCTGTGCGTTAACGGATCGACAGCAAACGTTGAATGCACCTGCACCAACACTGCCCCCACCACCTGCGGCGCAGGCATGGTGAATGCGTTCAGTGCGGTGAAGGCGGCCCTGAATCCGATTGCGGCGCTCAAGATCCCCGCGGGGTTTACGTCGGGCAGCGCAACCATTGATGGCGGCGGCAGCGCTCCCGCCTGCGGCGTGACGCTTGCGTCGTACGCATGGAGCGGCACAGCAGGAGTGCACATCATCTCGGGTGCGGCAAATTCCGCCGTCAACGTGATGGTTTCCGGCGCAGGAACCTTGACGCTGGTGGCGACGGATTCGGCCGGCAACACCGATACCGCCGTCGTCAATTTCACAGCCGGTAGTGCGAAAACGCTGGCGCCGGCCAGCGCCGGCACCGCCGCTTCCGCTTGCATCGCCGATATGACCGTGACGCCGGCCGCGCCGACCGTGAGCGCTGCTTACTCGCCGGCCAGTATCGCGGCGAATGCGTCTGCCACGCTGGTGCTGACTCTCACGAATTCCAATGGCTTTGCGCTGCCTCAGTCTGGCATCACGGTAGCGCTGCCCGCCGGCCTCGCCTTGGGATCGCAGGCGCCGGCGAGCACTTGCGACGGCGCCGCGCTGTCGCTGACCAGCACGACGAGCAGCGTCACTCTTGCCTCAGCCAACATTCCCGCCAACGGTAGCTGCGATTTTTCTTTCAGCGTAAAAAGCGCCACCGCCGGGACATACGTCACCTCGATTGCGGCCAATGACCTGATGACCGGGCCTGCCAAAGGCAACACGACACCGGCATCGGCGACACTGACGGTCACTGCGGGCAGCGCCAGCGGCGAGATCG
>DATHFW010000271.1:0-2072 GCA_035317945.1 Steroidobacteraceae bacterium
GCGGCCGCGAGGTCGTGATTCTCGAGCGCGAACGGCACTTCGGCATGCATACCAGTTCGCGCAATAGCGAAGTCATTCATGCCGGCATCCACTACGAACCCGGCTCGCTCAAGGCGCGCATGTGCGTAACCGGCCGCGACCTGCTGTACCGCTACTGTGCCGAGCGCGGCATCGGGCACCGGCGCTGCGGCAAGCTCACGGTCGCCACCTCGGAGGAGCAATTGGCGACGCTCGAGGAAATCGAAATCAACGCGCGCGCCAGTGGGGTCCTTGATCTGGAGTGGTTGGACGCCGCGCAGGCGGGTCGCGTCGAACCGCAGCTTCAGTGCCTCCGTGCCTTGTGGTCGCCCTCGACCGGCATCATCGATTCGCATGCTTACATGCAATCATTGCTGGCGGATGCGGAGGCGTCGGGCGCCGCCATCGCGTATGGTACGCAGGTCGCCGCGTTGCGTCCCACCCCTGCCGGCATCGAGATTCTCATCGAGGGCGAGCCGGGCGCCGTCGTGCGTGCGCGGGCGACCGTGAATTGCGCTGGATTGCATGCCCATGAAGTGGCCGCGTCGATCGAGGGGTTCCCCGCGCAGCACATCCCGGCCGTGCGCTACGCCAAGGGCAGCTATTTCGCGCTGTCGGGCGCCTCGCCATTCACTCGATTGGTCTACCCCGCGCCGCGAGCCGGCGGCCATTTGGGGATTCACTTGACGATTGACCTGGCCGGCGCCGCGCGCTTCGGTCCGGACACCGAATGGGTCGATGCCATCGACTACGCCGTTGATCCGCAACGTGCTGCACTTTTCGCCGGGGTGATTCGCGAGTATTGGCCCCGGTTGGATGCCCGGCGACTGTACCCCGCATACGCCGGTATTCGTCCGAAGATCTCCGCTGCCGGCGAGGCGACCCGGGATTTTTGTATTTCAGGTCCCGACGATCATGGGCTCGCCGGCATCGTGAACCTTTTTGGCATTGAATCCCCGGGACTCACTGCATCTTTGGCGTTAGGGGAAACCATTGCAGCGATAATCGCGTGAATGCCGCCGCGTCGCCGCGCAGGTTGAACGGGTGACGCTCCTATGCTGCAATGCTGCTCCGTTTTCACACTCAACCCTCACCATCGGATGACAACAAAAATGCGTTACCCCTGTTTGACGAATCGATCAACGGCCCGGTCACTCGCTGCCGGAATCGCCGCGGTGTTATCGGCGGGTTTGGCCGTTGCGGCCGATGCGCCCGCCGCGCCGGGCGTGACGGCGCTGCTGTGCGGCCATCTCATCGACACGGCCGCCGGCAAAGTTTTGGGTGAGACCACCATCGTGATCGAGGGCGGTCGTGTGAAGGAAGTGCGCAGCGGCCTGCAGGCTCCGGCAGGCGCGACCGCGATCGACTTGAAGACGCAAACTTGCATGCCCGGTTTGATCGATAGTCACACGCATATCACGGGGCAGACCAGCCGCACCGAGTACGCGGACCGCTACCGCTGGAACCTCGCCGACTATGTCATCCGTTCCACCATCTACGCGCGGCGCACGTTGCTGGCGGGCTTCACGACGATACGTAATTTGGGCGATAGCGCCAATGAATCGGCGGCGCTGCGCAACGCCATCAATGCAGGCGTCGTTCCCGGCCCGCGAATATTCACGGCCGGCAAAGCGATCGGTTCGACCGGCGGCCACGCCGACCCCACCGATGGATTGCGGCAGGACCTGATGAAGGATCTGGGTTCCGTGGACGGCATCATCAATAGTCCGGAGGATGCGGTGAAGGCGGTGCGCGAGCACTACAAGCTCGGCGACGATGTGATCAAGATCATGCCCTCGGGGGGCGTGCTCGATGAGGGCGCGAGCGGCGATAATTCGCAAATGACCTTGGAAGAAATCCGCGCGGTTGTCACGACGGCTCACGACTATGGTTTTGCCGTTGCAGCGCACGCGCATGGCGCGGAGGCGATTAAACGCGCGGTGTTGGGCGGCGTCGACTCCATCGAGCATGGCACTTTCATGGATGCCGAGGATATGAAGCTGATGGTGGAACACGGCACCTACTTCGTGCCCACCATCATTGCCGGCGACTTT
>DATHFW010000272.1:0-7409 GCA_035317945.1 Steroidobacteraceae bacterium
GTTACGCGGCTCGAAGTTCATCCAGCATCATCCTCAAATTGTGCCGCCAATGAGTAGCCTGCACCTTGAGCATTGACCGCGTTCGCGTACTGTCCAATACGCTAAACGGCGGACGCTTCGCTCGCGTCGGATATTCGCTACTGTAGATTGGCGAAATAGGTATCGCTCGGGATAGCAGTCCCCGCGCGAGGGCTTCATCCTGGATCGCCACGGCAAAGTCGTACCAACTGGCCACGCCTAGGTCCGTCCAATGATAGATTCCGGGTGCCGCCTGGACTTGGATCAAGCCCCAAATGGCCGCGGCGGCGCTGGTTGCCCAGGTAGGCGCGCCAATCTGATCACAGACCACATTGATTCGGTCCTTTTCCTTCATCAAGCGAAGCATCGTCAGCACGAAGTTCTTCCCCGATGCGGCGTATACCCAGGAGGTGCGCAGCACGATACCCGCGCCGCCCGCAACCACATGACGTTCGCCGCCGAGCTTGCTCGACCCATAAACGCTCAACGGGTTGGTTTGATCGGCCGGCAAGTAGGCATGCGTGGATTCTCCGTCAAACACAAAATCGGTCGACAGGTGCAGCAGCCTTGACCCCTCGCGCGCGGCTGCACGATCAATGAGTGCAACGGCGGTGTCGTTGACGGCAATCGCCTGCGCGGTTTCATCTTCGGCCAAATCCACAGCCGTATAAGCCGCCGCGTTGACGATCCAATCCGCTCTAACTTCCGCGAGCGCACGCGCAAGCGCAGCTTCATCGACGATATCGAGATCGGCGTGCGTGCGAATCACGACCTCATGCTGCACAGGAGCCGCCGCGCCGACCGCCCTCGCAATCTGGCCGCCGCCCAGCACCAGCACCTTCAAGGAAACTTCTCGATCTCAGCGAAACTCAGGCCCTTCATATCCTTGGCCGACAGCTTTGGCTGAATGCCGCGCGGAATAGGCCATTCAATGCCCACGGTCTTATCGTCCCATGCCAAGGTGCGCTCGTGCGCCGGGCTGTAAATGTCGGTGCATTTGTACATGAAATCCGCTGACGGTGACGTCACCAACATGCCATGCGCAAGACCCGGCGGCACCCAAATCATGGAGTGGTTCTGATCGGATAACTCGATACCCCACCATCGTCCGAAGGAAGCGGAACTGCGGCGCAAATCAACGACCACGTCAAACACGGCGCCCGAAGTGACACGCACGAGTTTTCCCTGCGTGTGCTCTACCTGCATGTGCATGCCGCGCAGCGTCCATTGCGTCGATCTGCTGTGATTGTCCTGCACAAAATTGGCATCGATACCGGACGCCTGAAATTTCAATGCCTGCCAGGTTTCCATGAAAAACCCGCGGTCATCGCCGAATACTTGCGGCTCGATCAGAACGACGTCGACGATGGGTGTTTTGTGAAACTTCATGGCCGGTGCTCATCGTGCAAGATGCGCAGGAGATATTCGCCATAGCCGCTCTTCTGCAATGGTGAAGCCAGTTTCTCGAGTTGGGCTGCGTCAATGAATCCCATCCGCCAGGCCACCTCTTCCACACACGCTACCTTGAGCCCCTGCCGCTCTTCGATGATCCGCACGAACACGCCGGCATCGAGCAACGAATTGTGAGTGCCGGTATCGAGCCAGGCCGTGCCCCTCCCTAAGCGCTCGACAGTCAAGTTCCCTTCCCGCAAGTAAGCGCGGTTCAAATCGGTGATTTCGAGTTCTCCACGGGCCGAAGGTTTGATGGTACGGGTCAATTGCGGAGCGCGATCATCGTAGAAATAAATGCCGGTGACCGCATAGTTCGACGGGGGATTCGCCGGCTTTTCCAACAGGTCCGTAACCTTGCCGTCTGCGTCGAATTGAACCACGCCATAACGCTCGGGGTCCTGTACGTAGTAGCCGAACACCGTCGCGCCTTCCGTCCGATCCGAGGCGGATAACAGCAATTCCGAAAGATTCGCCCCGTAGAAAATATTGTCCCCCAGAATGAGCGCGGAGGGTGCACCGGCAAGGAATGCTTCGGCAATGATCAGCGCCTGCGCAATGCCGTTGGGTTCGGCCTGCACGGCGTAGGCGAATTGCACGCCCCATTTTTCACCGCTGCCCAAAAGCTCGCGAAATGCGACTTGGTCGCGAGGCGTGGTGATGATCAAAAATTCCCGAATCCCCGCGGCCATCAACGTCGCCAGCGGGTAATAAATCATGGGTTTGTCGTACACCGGCAGCAGCTGCTTGGACAGTGACATGGTGATCGGATGTAAGCGGGTGCCGGCCCCGCCGGCCAAAATGATGCCTTTGCGCGCTTTCACTATCGATGCGTCGCTACGTAATTGATCAAAGCTGCTATGCCCGCCGCACCGGCGCCCTGAGGCGCCTTAATTCCTGTCATATCGATACCCACCGCCAATTTCTTCCCCAACTCGACGCCGAACTGATCGAACGAGTTCACGCCCCAAACGGTCCCTTGCACGAATACGCTGTGTTCGTACATCGCAAGGATACCACCCAGCGCGCTTGCGGTCGTTTGCGGATACATGAGCAGCGAACTCGGGCGGTTGCCCTCGTGCACGCGATGGGTGCCGATGCGCGCGGTCTCTCCCGCGCTCACCCCTGCCTTGCGCATATCCGCCTCAACGTCCGGCAGGGGATATCCGTAGGCAAAGGCCTGCGACTGCGCGAAGCAGTTCTTCAAGGCCAGATCCTGGCCCTCCGTGCCGCCCCATGAGCCGCGCAGCGGCGCAATGAAATCGAGCGCCTGGGTCAAGGTGCCCTGATGCAGCATTTGAAAAAACGAATGTTGTGCGTTCGAACCGGGCTCGCCCCAGACGATGGGCGCCGTGGCGAAATCGACGTGGATGCCCTCCAAGGAAACGGACTTGCCGTTGCTTTCCATCTCCAGCTGCTGCAAGTAGGCCGGCAGCCGCGCGAGGCGCTGATCGTAGGGCAGGACCGCGAGTGTCGGCAGGTTCAAGAACGTCCGATTCCATGCGCCGATCAGCCCCATGAGTACGGGTAAGTTCTTTTCGAACGGCGCCGTCGTGAAGTGCTTGTCGATATCGCTGGCGCCCTTCAAGAATTCTTCGAATCGCTCGGTACCGATCACGATTTCGGCGATGAGGCCGATGGCCGACCAGACCGAATAGCGCCCGCCCACCCAATCCCACATGGTGAAGCGATGGTCGGCGGCAATGCCGAACTTGTCCATGGCCTCGGCATTGGTCGACACCGCGACGAAGTGATTGCCCGCCGCCTTCTCGCCCAGCGCGCCGACGATCCAGGCGCGCGCGGCATTGGCGTTGGTCTGCGTCTCCTGCGTCACGAAGGTTTTGGAGCACACGATGACCAAGGTCTCCGCCGGGTCCAGGGTGCGCGTCAAATCCTCGAGCTGGGTGCGATCCACGTTCGACACGAAGTGCGGCGTGATATCGCCGCTCCACTGGGCTCGCAGCGCTTCGCATACCAGCAGCGGCCCTAAGTCCGAGCCGCCGATGCCGATGTTCACGACGTGCCTGAATTTCTTACCTGTGACGCCGACCTTTTTGCCGCTGCGCACCGCGCCGGCAAAGGCCGCCAGCTTGCGGCGCGAATCCTTGACCTCGGCCTGGATGGCGGGTGAACCCGCAAAATCCGAGCGCAGCGCGGTGTGCAGCACCGCGCGATGCTCGGTGCTGTTGATGGGATCGCCGCGAAACATGGCGGCAATGCGTTCCGAGAGATTAACCGCTCGCGCCAAATCAAATAGCAGCGACAACGTCTGCGGGGTGATGCGCTGGCGCGAAACATCGAGCAGCCAGGTGTCGTGCTCAAAATGAAAATTCTGCCAACGCTTGGGATCCGAGGCCGACAGATCCCGCAGATGCACCTTGGACATGTCCCTGGCATGCGCCGCCACGGCGACCCATGCCGGCAAAGAGGAATTCAATTGGCTCATGATGGGTACTGACTCATGAAGATTGCGGGTGATAATAGGCAAGATACCACTCGACGAACTGCTTCACACCCGTTTCCAAATCGGTGCACGGCCGGTATCCGACGTCTCGAGCCAGGGCTTCCACATCGGCCCAGGTATCCGGCAGATCGCCCAATTGCATCGGCAAGAGATTTTTCTGCGCTTTTTTCCCCAAGCATTGTTCCAACACTTCGATATAGCGCAGCAGAGCGACGGGTGTCTGATTGCCGATATTATAAATCCGATACGGCACGTCACTGGTGCTGGGATTGGGATGATCGGAATCCAATGCCGGGTCCGGCGTCGCCACGTGATCGACGGCGGCGAGCACACCTTTGACGATGTCGTCCACATAGGTGAAATCGCGCTGATGATAGCCGTCGTTGAACACATCGATGGGAAGGCCGGCGAGGATGTTCTTGGTGAACAGGAACAGCGCCATATCCGGACGCCCCCAGGGACCATAGACCGTAAAGAATCGCAAGCCTGTGGTCGGCAGCCGGTATAGCGACGAATAGCTATGGGCCATCAATTCGTTCGCTCGCTTGGTGGCCGCGTAGAGCGTTAACGGATGATCGACACCTTGCCGCTCGGAGAAGGGCATGTGCGTGTTCGCGCCATACACCGAGCTGGTGGAGGCATAAACCAAGTGCTCGACCTGGGTGCGGCGGCAACCTTCGATGACTTGCAAGAATCCGCTGATGTTGCTGTGCACATACACATGCGGATTCTCGATGGAATAGCGCACGCCCGCCTGCGCGGCCAAGTGCACCACGCGCTGAAACTGCTCCGCGCGGAACAGCGCCTCCATGGCTTCGCGATCCGCAACATCCGCCTTCACGAATCGAAACTGCGGATAATCCTTCAATATGTCGAGGCGGGCCTGCTTCAGGGCGGGATCGTAGTAGGCATTGAGATTGTCGAGCCCGACAACCTCATCGCCTCGCTCGAGCAAAAGCCGCGCCGTGTGAAAGCCGATGAAACCGGCAGCGCCGGTCACGAGCAGTTTCACAATTGTCGCCACACCGTTTTGCCGGAGGACGCCTTGTCGAGCAAGCCGAGGATGTGCTCATGGGCCGCTGCCTCTTCCTCACTGGCTTGGATCACGACGATGCGGATGTCGGTTGGCAATCGCATCGGCGCGGCGTGACGTGCGCGGCTGCGCACGGTGTCGGACTCGGCGCTCAAAGTGAGGCTGCCCTGCCCGCCCGTCATCGCCAAGTACACTTCGGCGAGAATGCGCGCGTCCAGCAGTGCGCCGTGGTATTCGCGATGCGAATTGTCGACCGAGTATCGCTTGCAGAGCGCATCCAAGCTGTTGCGCTGTCCGGGATGCATTTGCCGCGCGAGCGCCAGCGTGTCGAGCACCCGGCATAGATCCGCCACGCGGTGCGCGGCGTCGATGCGTATCAGTTCGGCGTTCAAGAAGGCGACGTCGAAGGGCGCATTGTGGATGATCAATTCCGCGTCGCGGATGAATTCCAGAAACTCGAGGTGCACCTGCGAGAAGGTCGGTTCCTTGGCCAAGCGCTCGCGCGTCAAACCGTGCACCTGAACCGCGCCTTCTTCGATGTCGCGCTCGGGATTCAAGTATTGGTGGAAGCGTCTGCCGGTCAGGCGCCGATTGAACAACTCCACGCAACCGATTTCGATGACGCGGTGCTGTTGTTCAACTTCAAGGCCGGTGGTTTCTGTATCGAGAACGACTTGGCGCATTCTGAATCTTACCGCACTGCCAACATGCGATCGATCGCATCGTTGGCGAGCTGATCGGCGTGTTCATTGCCTTCATGCCCGGAGTGTCCCTTCACCCAAATCCACTGGATATCTTGGTTTCCGGCGGCCGCGTCCAGCAATTGCCATAGATCTTGATTCTTCACCGGTTCGCGCGCCGCGGTGCGCCAGCCGCGCGCCTTCCAATTCGGCAGCCATTCGGTGATGCCTTGAAGCACGTACTTCGAATCAGTATACAACTTGACCGTGCAGCGCCGTTTCAAGGCATTCAAGCCCCCGATGGCTGCGGCGAGCTCCATGCGGTTGTTGGTGGTTATCGCTTCCGATCCCGAGACCTCTTTGCGCTCCTTGCCCGAGACCAGCAGCGCGGCCCAGCCTCCTGGGCCGGGGTTACCGCGACACGCGCCATCCGTGAATATATCGACTTCGGTCATGGTCCGACTTTGTGGGTCGGCTCGGCGGCCCCGACCAGCACCCGCTGTCGCACGCGCCGACGCGGCCGTATCAAGGTCAAGGTGGGCACGCGCTTGCGTGCCTTCAGCAAATAGCCGCCCGCCGTCAAGGGACGCCGCGGCCGCACGTCGATCGCGCCGCCTTTCAAGGGCAGAAAGCCCAGATAGCCGAGAACACTGTCGACATCAAAACCCAGCAGCGCGACCCAATCGCGCAATCGTCGCTCCGACAGCATGCGCTGTGTGCCCGGCGGAAATGCCGGCCTACCCCAGTACTGAGCAAATCGACGGCGCGCACCCCAACCGCTGAAAGGATTGAAGCCGCAAATCAGCAGGCACCCTTCCCCGGTGAGCACGCGCTCCGCCTCCCGCAGCACCGCATAAGGATCCTCGACCAGCTCGAGCGTGTGCGGCAACAGGATGGCATCAATGGAATCGGACCTGAAAGGCAGCGTATCGAGGGGCGCGCACAGCGTGACTCCGGGCTTAAGCTCGGGCGCCAACAACGTCGCATGTTGCGTGCGCGCGCCATCCAGCAAATGGCGCTTCGGTCCCCACGCGCCGACTTGCAACAGTTCGAAGCCAAAAACGTTGTCGAGAGCCAACGTCGCCAACGCCGCTTCCTCGCGCAGTACGCGTGCCCCCAAAGGGCCCTCAAACCAGTCGCGCACCATAGCGTCAGCCGTCGATTCCAACTTAAGACTCCTTCACAAAAACACTAGCGAAGTTCTAATGTTACAGGTTAAATACGCCGCAAAATGTCAATCCATGCAATGCACCTCAACGTACGTCCGGTACGCGCATTTTCCGACAATTATATCTGGCTGATCGAATCGCCGAAGGTACCGGCCCAGGTGATTGCCGTGGACCCGGGCGAAGCCAAGCCCGTGATCGCCGAACTGAAGCGCCGCAACTTGAGGCTGGCGGCTATTTTACTGACTCACCATCATCCGGATCATATCGGGGGCGTGCCGGAATTGCTGCGCCTCGGCCAGGTGCCCGTGATCGGCCCCGATGATGAGCGCATAACGCACCGGACCCGCACCGTCCGCGATCAGGATCGCTGCGAATTGCCGGACTTGGGACTTAGCTTCGAGATTTTACAGATACCTGGGCATACCTTGAGTCACATCGCATTTTGGGGGCATGACGCGCTTTTTTGCGGTGATACGCTTTTCAGCGCGGGCTGTGGTCGCATGTTCGAGGGTACGCCAAGGCAGATGAATGCTTCGTTGAATCGCTTGCGGGACCTGCCGCCCGAAACGCAAGTATTTTGCGGCCACGAATACACG
>DATHFW010000273.1:0-3696 GCA_035317945.1 Steroidobacteraceae bacterium
GAAGGGCTCAGGAATCGATTCGCTCGAACGAACCAGCAGCACGTCGCGCCCGTCCTTGCTCTTGCCCACTTTGAACGTCAGCGTCGACAAGAAAGGCGGACGGTCGATGCCATAGCGCGTGAACGCGTCTTTGGCGGCGAGCGTGGCGCGCAAGGCGGCCAACTCTTCCGGGCCGGCCGCAATGAGGTCGATCTCGGCATTCATCGGCTCATTGAGCGATGAGTTAAGATGGATCTCACCTAGGCCCAATGCCCACGTCAAGGACGGGGACAGCAGGCACGCCATCAGCATGAGGCGAGGCAGGGTCACAAACATTTCTACTCCCAGAATACGGGCAGGCAAGCGTACAAAGTTCATTGTGCTATAGGGGCTTGGACGCGAATTCTCACTTGCCTTTTACATAAGCCAATAACTATATCTCACTGGGATCTATTTACCAAAATCTGGCCCACTGAAACTGCGTTATGTGCCGCACATTTCCGAACATTATCAGCCACCACCCAAAAATTTAGACCTCGATCACGGGTCAAATCGGCTCTTATGCGGCCTACATATACCTGATCCGGCTCCATGGCCAGTGTGGCAGGCGTCGGAAATTCGGCAATCGATTCGGGGTCGATGACGCTCAAACCGCTCCCGCGCTGCAGCACGCGCAGCGCTTCCCCCACCCCGATGGGCCGCTCAAAAGCGGCGTGGACCGCCAGACTATGGCCGAAAAAGACCGGCACGCGCACCGCCGTGGCATTGATGCCTAAGCCGGGCAAATTCAGAATACGCCGCGTCTCCTCCCATAATCGCCGCTCTTCGCGCGATAAGCCGTCCGCTTCCAAGGTATCCACCTGGGGAATCACGTTGAAGGCGATTTGACGGCCGAACGCGCGGCCCCGCGCCTTCTTGCCGCTGAGCATGGCGACCGTCTCTCCGGCAAGTTCGTCCATGGCGCCGCGGCCGCTGCCCGATACCGCCTGATAAGTTGCAACGTCAACGCGCACCAGCCCGGCGAGCCGGTGCAGCGGCGCGAGCACCGTCGCGAGTGCGACGCTCGCGCTTCCAGGCAGGGCGATCAAACCACGCGGCCCCACCGAATCGAGCACCTCGGGATTGACGTCCGCCGCAACCAACGGCACGTCCGCGCGAGCGCGAAAAGCCGCGGATCCGTCGATCACCCATGCATGCTTTGCGGCAGCTTCCGCATAGCGTTCCGACAGCGCCGCGCGTCCGCAAAAAAAACACAGGTCGACGCGCGAGAAATCGAATGCGGCAACATCGCCCACCGTCAGCTTTGCCTCTTCATCGCTGACCGGATTGCCGGCGCTGCGCTCATCATCGAGGGCGTGCAGTTCGGCCACCGCCATTTTTCGCGCCCGCAATTCATCGATCACCGCCGCGCCGATCAAGCTCGACACGCCGACGACTGCGATGCGCGGCAATGGGATCGCGGCGTTCATCGGGTGATGACGGGCGTGGCCGAAACCACGTCCGCGCACTGCGCGCGAAACCGCAAGTAGTGATCCATCAACACCAGCGCCAACATGGCCTCGGCAATCGGTGTGGCCCGAATCCCCACGCACGGATCGTGGCGTCCCGTCGTGACCACCTCGACGGGCTCGCCGTGAATGTTGATGGTTTGGCCGGGCAGCGTAATGCTCGAGGTCGGCTTCAACGCCAGGCTCACCACGATGTCTTGGCCGGACGAAATGCCGCCCAACACACCGCCGGCGTGATTGCTCTTGAAGCCCGAGGGAGTCATTTCGTCGCGATGCTCGGATCCGCGCTGTTCGACCGACTTGAATCCCGCGCCGATCTCCACACCCTTCACCGCGTTGATGCCCATCATCGCGCTCGCCAGATCGGCATCGAGCCGCTCGAACACCGGCTCACCCCAGCCCGGCGGCACGCCGTGGGCGATGACGGTGACGCGCGCACCGATGGAATCGCCCGCCTCGCGAATGCGCCAAATGAGATCCTCGAGTTCCTGGACGCGCGCAGGATCCGGGCAGAAAAACGCATTGCCGTACGCGGCCTGCGGATCCACCGGCTCCAGCACGATGGAACCCATTTGCGCGAGATACCCGTGGATGCCGATCTTGAGCCGCTCGCGCAAATATTTGCGCGCAATGGCGCCGGCCGCCACCCGCACCACCGTCTCGCGCGCCGATGAACGCCCGCCGCCTCGATAGTCGCGAAACCCATATTTTTGCTGATAGGTGTAGTCGGCATGGCCGGGACGAAAGCGATCCTTGATCTTTTCATAGTCGCGAGCGCGCTGATCCTCGTTTTCCACCAGCAAAGCGATCGGCGTGCCGGTGGTCTTGCCTTCGAACACGCCGGACAAGATGCGAACCGTATCGGGCTCGCGGCGCTGGCTGGTGTACTGCGAGGTTCCCGGCCGCCTGCGGTCAACATCGACCTGCAAATCCGTCTCGCTCAGCTCGAGTCCCGGCGGGCAGCCGTCCACCACACAACCCAGCGCGGGGCCATGACTCTCCCCAAAACTGGTTACGGCGAATATCCGACCGAAGGTATTGCCCGCCACGCTCTAGTTTCTCCTTTCCCGCAGTTTTTCCGCACTAAAATTTGCCGCGTCCAGATCACTGGCCTTCAGCACGAACACGCCCCCGCCGCCCATCGCAATCCGCGGCCAGACAAACGGCAGTCGCGGAAAAGCGCGCAGCAGGGACGCCTCGGTATTGCCGACTTCCACGACCAAGATGCCCTGATCCTCGAGGTGAGTTCGGGCCGAGGCAAAAATCGCCCGTACCGAATCGAGGCCATCGACGCCTGATGCCAAACCCAACCTAGGTTCATGCCGATACTCAGGCGGCAATGCGCGCATCTCCGCGCGCCCCACGTAGGGTGGGTTGCTCACGATGATATCGTAACGGCGGCCCGCAACGGCGCTGAAATGGTCGGACCGCAGGACCGATACGCGCTTCCCCAACCCAAGCCGGCGCACGTTGCGGCGGCAGACTTGCAGTGCCGCGGCGGAGATGTCCGCGGCATCCACTCGCGCGCGCGGAAAGGCCTTGGCGCAAGCCAAAGCGATGGCGCCCGATCCGGTGCCGATGTCCAATACCCGGCGTACGCGGCCGCCGATCCACGGCGCAAAGCGCTGCAGCACGAGTTCGGCAATGGGTGAGCGCGGCACCAGCACGCGCTCGTCAACATACAGTTCCAGACCCGCAAAGAAAGCCCGATGAGTCAGATACGGCAGCGGCATGCGCTCGGCGATGCGCCGATGCAGCAGCGCATCGATTCGCGCCACCTTGCGCTCGTTGAGCGGCCGGGCATAGGCCTCTGCCCCGAGCTCATGCGCAAGCCCCGCGACAAAGAACACCAATTCAGCCGCTTCGTCGCGCGCCTCCGTGGTGCCGTGACCGAAATACACCCGAGCGGCACGCAGCGCCCGCGCGCACCGCCCGATGGCGCCACCGACGCTCTCAGCGCCGCGAACTTTGGCGGCTCGGACGCGTTTGATGGCTGTGTGGGATAATCGCGGCATGACGGCTCGTTCGAAACTGTTGTCCTTCATATTCCTCTGTGTCACCGCGGCGGCGGGCGTTGCTGCGGCCCTCTTTTGGTCGTCCAAACCACCCGTGGTGCTGGCAACCGGTAGCGTGCTCGTGCCCAGCCGCGTGCTGGCGGATTTTAGCTTGATCGACGACCAAGGTCGCAGCTTTGGGGCGGCAAATCTGC
>DATHFW010000274.1:0-3816 GCA_035317945.1 Steroidobacteraceae bacterium
AATGGCGATGTCCTGGTGTTGCCGGATGACGGGTCGGCGCCCCTGGTTCTCGCCCGGGTCGACACCGCGACGCTCATGCACAACGACCGGGTCGAAGTGCTCGCCGTCGGCATGAACGAACGTGGGCGGCGCATCGCCCGCTTGATCCAACGCATCGGCGATGCACCGAAGCTGATCGGCGGCGTTTGGCATGCGGGACCGACTCGCGGGCGGGTCGAACCGGAGGATCCGGGCCATTGGTATTCGGTTGAAGTATCGATGCGCGACCGGCACGGAGCGAAAGAAGGCGATGAAGTCGTCGTCGAAGTCACCAAGCGGCCGCAAGGCGAAGCCGCGGCCCAGGGCCGCGTCGTCGAAGTGCTGGACAACATGAGCCCGGCGCACTTGGCCGCGCGCTTTGCCATCCTCAGACACGACCTGCCGCAGGAATTTCCGCCTGAGGTTTTGAACGAGGCGAACCTCTTCAGCCCCGATGTGCCTGCCGCAGACCTGGCGGGCCGCGAGGATCTGCGGGAGCTGCCGCTCGTCACGATCGATGGCGAGGATGCCAAGGACTTCGATGACGCGGTGTACGCAGAGGCTCAGCGCGACGGCGGTTGGCGGCTCATCGTCGCCATTGCCGACGTCAGCCACTACGTGCGCTATGGCAGTCCATTGGACATGGAAGCTCGGGCGCGCGCCACGTCGGTGTATTTTCCGGACCGCGTCATTCCCATGCTGCCGGAACATCTTTCCAATCATTTGTGTTCACTGATGCCGCGAGTCGAGCGCTTGGCGTTCGTGTGCGACATGCACGTGAGCAAGGCCGGCAAACTGAGCAAGTCTCGATTTTACGAAGCGGTGATTATTTCGCATGCGCGGCTCACCTACGACCAGGCGTGGAGCTTCTTGCAGAATCCGCGCGCTCATGCCCGCGATGTGGCGCCCGCGGTCGGCGTTTCGTTGCATACGCTGTACGCTGTGTACGGTGCGCTGAAGACGGCGCGCGACGCCCGCGGCGCGCTTGATTTTCGCGGCGGCGAAGTCAAGGCGCGCATTGGTGATCAGGGCACGATTGAGGGATTCTATGCGGTGATGCGCAACGACGCGCACCGCCTCATCGAGGAGTGCATGATCGCGGCCAATGTGAAAGCCGCGGTGGCATTGCGCACCTTTAAAGCCAAGGGCCTGTATCGCGTACATGGCCAGCCCGAAGATAAGCGAGTGACCGAACTGCAGAAGGTGTTGAACGCGCTGCAGGTCGGTGCGGTGTTCTCGGAAAAGCCGACGCCGCGAGAATTTCGCCAGCTGGTGGAAAGGCTGGCGGCACGGCCCGATGGGCTGCTGCTCGAGGGCTTGGTGATTCGCTCGCTGGCACAGGCCGTATACCAGCAAACCAACATTGGGCACTTCGGTCTCGCGCTGCAGGAGTACGCCCACTTCACCTCGCCGATACGGCGCTATCCGGATCTGCTGGTGCATCGAGCGATCAAAGCGGCGGTGTTGCCGCAGTCCGCATCGGGATATGCCTACACGGCGGCAGAGCTGCAGGTGTTGGGAGCCGAAAGCTCGCAGCGCGAACGCCGCGCCGATGACGCGTCGCGCGATGTCATGGGCTACCTCAAGTGCCTGTACATGCAACCGCGAATCGGCGAGACCTTCGATGCGACGATTTCGAGCGCGCTGGAATTTGGATTGTTTGTGCAGTTGAAGGAAATGCCCATCGACGGCTTGGTGCATATCTCCGCCATTCCGGGAGATTATTGGGAACTCGAAGACGGCGGCATGGGTCTGGTGGGGCAACGCACGGGCCGGCGCTGGCAGCTGGGCGACACGGTGCGCGTGCGCTTGAATCGGGTCGATCTTACCCAGCGGCAAATCGATTTTGAGTTGGTCGATGTCAATGCCTCGGCGAGCCGCGGTACGGTGCGCGCGCCCCGGCGCGGTGCCGACAGCGCGACACATGCGCGGCGCAGTGGCGGTCAGAGCCGGCAGCGCAGCGGCGGCGCCAAACGCGGCGGGCGCGGCGGCGGTCGTAGCTAGTTCGAGCTCGTCGTGGCGGATTCAAAGCGCAATTTTGTCTATGGATTGCACGCCGTCAATGCCGCGCTCGAACGAGCGCCGGAACGCGTGCTGGAACTTTGGCTTGTCCAGACTCGCGATGATGCTCGCACGCGCGATCTGAAGGATCGCGCGGAGCGGGTCGGGGTGCATGTGCATTCCGTCTCCGGCGATGCGCTGGTCAAACTGGTCGGCGATGTGGTTCACCAGGGCGCGGCGGTGGCGATGCGTCCCTTGAAGGCCTGGGATGAACACGATCTGACGCAGGCTTTAACTGAATTGACGGTCGATCCCCTGCTGCTGGTTCTCGATGGGGTCACCGACCCGCACAATTTGGGCGCCTGTCTGCGGACGGCCGACGCGGCCGGGGCTCATGCGGTGGTGATCCCGAAGGATCGGGCCGCCTCGGTAGACGGCGTGGTGCGCAAGGTGGCGGCCGGCGCCGCGGAATTCGTCCCCGTCGCCACGGTGACCAACCTCGCACGCACCTTGGGAGTACTCAAGGAGCGCGGTATTTGGGTGGTAGGCACCGACGGGGAGGCGGAACAGGCGCTGTATTCGGCGGATCTGAAGCGGCCGCTGGCTCTGGTACTGGGGGCCGAGGGCACCGGCATGCGCCGCCTGACCAAGGAAACGTGCGATTTCCTCGTGCGCATACCCATGGCAGGGCATGTTCAATCCCTCAATGTATCGGTGGCAGCGGGAATTGCGCTATTTGAGGCCCTGCGGCAGCGGACTGGTTGACCAAAACCCCTATTAAACGTATCCTTCGCGCTCTTTTTTGCCGGGCAACCGGTCTTGATCCTTGCCTCACCGCTCGCAACGGGAGGCTAAATCCTTAAGGAATACAATGCGACATTATGAAATTGTGCTTCTGGTCCATCCCGACCAGAGCGAGCAGGTCCCCGCCATGGTCGATCGCTATCGAGGCATGATCAGTGCCGGTGGCGGTGCTGTGCATCGATTTGAAGACTGGGGCCGGCGCCAGCTGACCTTCCCCATTTCCAAAGTGCACAAAGCGCACTACATCCTGTTGAACATCGAGTGCGACCAGAAGACGCTGGCGGAACTGACCGGTTCGTTCCGGTTCAGCGATGCCGTGCTGCGCAGCCTGGTGGTCAAGATGGACGAGGCGGTCACCGAGGCGTCGCCCATGGCGCGCGCTCCGGATGAGAATGCCCGCCGTCACGATGACTTCGGCGATGAAGGCGAGGACGACGACATGCCCATGGGCATGCGCTAAAGGAGAGCAAACATGGCACGTTTTTTCCGTCGCAAAAAGTTCTGCCGATTCACCGCAGATGACGTCAAGCAGATCGACTACAAGGATCTCGCCACGCTCAAGAGCTACATCACTGAAACCGGCAAGATTGTGCCGAGCCGCATCACGGGCACACGCGCGCACTATCAGCGCCAGCTGCAGCTCGCGATCCGTCGCGCACGCTTCCTTGCGTTGCTGCCCTACACAGATCAGCACTAGAGTAAGCGAAGGCACATGGACATCATATTGTTGCAGAAGGTCGCGAACCTCGGTCAGATCGGCGATCGCGTCAAGGTCAAATCGGGCTACGCGCGAAATTTCCTGGTTCCCACGGGCCGCGCCACCATGGCGACGGCGGCGAATATCGCCAAGTTCGAGGCGCAGCGCCATGAGCTCGAAGCCAAGGCCGGCGAAGAACTGGCTGCGGCGCAGGCGCGCGCATTGAAGTTCGAAAACTTCAAGCTGGAACTCAAGGCCAAGGCGGGCGCCGAGGGCAAGCTGTTCGGCTCGATCGG
>DATHFW010000275.1:0-4254 GCA_035317945.1 Steroidobacteraceae bacterium
CGCTGCGCATATCGGACGCCGAGACCATGCATTTCGTGTACCGGCTGTTGCGCGAAGAGGGCTTGTTGTTGGGCAGCACCGCCGGCATCAATGTGGCCGCCGCCGTCACCCTGGCGAAGCAAATGGGCCCGGGTCACACCATCGTCACCATCCTGTGCGACGGCGGCGCGAAGTACCAGTCGCGGTTGTTCAATCCGGCGTGGGTGGCGGAGCGCGGGTTTCTCGCAGCGATCTCTTGAATGCGATCGCCCAGATGTCGGAGGTCGAAAATGGCAGAGGTGAAGTCAATTGATGCAGGATGACGCGCAGAACGGGTCAATGGCGACACATACGTCACCCCGGGAGTCAGCCGGGCCGGTCACCGCTGTGGCGCGTCTGGCCTCTCTGGATGTGCTAAGGGGATTCGCCCTTCTGGGCATCCTCCTCGCCAACGTTCAGGACTTCGCCTCGCCGACCGGCATTCTGCATGACATTCCGCTGGATGTCGTCAGCCGGGTCGGACCACATCATGCCCTCGATGTCGCAATCATGACGGCACAATGGCTGTTCGTCGAAGGCAAAATGCGGGCGATGTTCGGCATGTTGTTCGGCGCCGGAACTGTCTTGCTGTTGGAGCGGATTCAGCGTCGCAGTGGCGCCGAGCTGGCCGCCGACATTTTTCATCGGCGCAACATGTGGCTCCTGCTGTTCGGCCTGATCCACGGGACGCTCATCTGGGAGGGGGACATCCTCCTGTATTACGGTGCCCTTGCGTTGCTCCTGTTATATCCGCTGCGCCGGGTCGGCGCGCCGTACCTGGTCGGGATTGGCCTGGCGCTCTCGCTGGCGGGCGGCACACTGGGCATAGCGAATGCGATGGGGGTCGGAACGGCGTTGCCCGCGGCCGCTCTGCAGGAGGCCGCGCTCGAGGCGCGGGAAAGTCACCGCGCACCCACACCGCAACAGCAGCAGGCCGTTGAGGAGGCCGCCACCCTTCGCAAAAACGAACTGAGTGCACTTCCAGAACAGATCGCTAAGGCGCGCGCGGGATATCTGACGTCGGAACCGGGAAACGCCGAAGGTGAGGCTGAGTTCGCCGCCCTCGTGTTCCGTTCCGGTTGGGTGTTCGAAATTGCCGGTATCCTCATCGCCGGGATGGGCCTTTTTAAAACGGGGTTCTTGTCTGCGCGCTTGTCCTCGCGGACCTATTTGGCGACCGCGGCCCTCGGTTACGCGATCTGCATCCCCATCGTACTGATCGGTCTCGAACACTCGCGCCGGTTTGGCTTCAGTGATGCCGTGACGACCGTTTGGATGTTTCTACCTTATGGTGTAGCGCAGATTGCAGGGATGCTTGCAAACGCTTCGGTGCTGCTGCTATTCGTGCGTCACGACGCCTGGATGCCCGTGCAACGGGGGCTGGCTGCGGTGGGACGCACGGCACTGACCAACTACATCCTGACGAGCCTGGCCTGTCAGTTTATTTTCAAGTGGGGTCCGTGGAAACTGTACGGTACGCTCGAATACTATCAGCAGATTTACGCGGTGATGTGCGTCTGGACGGTCAACCTGCTGGCAAGCCTGCTCTGGCTGAAGTTCTTCGCATTTGGCCCGCTCGAATGGCTCTGGCGTAGCCTGACTTATTGGAAGCGTCAACCTTTCCTGTTGCCAGCAACGCACTGACACTCCTTGGATCAGGCCGACCGCGAAACCTCGGCCGGCGCGGCGGTATTGAACCAGGCGAGCGAAGCGTGCAGGGACACGACTTCCCCCACCACCAACAGCGCCGGGGATTGAATATTCGAGGCTGCCGTTAGGGCGGCGATGGTGGCCAGCGTCCCGGTAATCACGCGCTGGTCCGGCAGGGTGCCCTGGGCAATGACGGCGGCAGGCAAGCCGCCGGCTGCACCATGCGCCACCAGCCGGGCCGCGATCTGTTCCACGCGCGCAAGACCCATGTAGAACACGGCGGTGAGCCCGGGCCTGGCCAGGGCCCGCCAATCGGGTTCGCGCCCGTCCTTGTCCGCATGCCCGGTCACGAACGCGACACTGTGCGCGTAGTCCCGATGGGTCAGCGGTATTCCTGCGTAGGCGGCGCAGCCGGCCGCGGCGGTCACGCCGGGGATCACCGAAAAGCTGATCTGCGCCTTGGCTAACGCCTCCAATTCTTCGCCTCCGCGGCCGAAGATGAACGGGTCGCCGCCCTTTAAGCGCACCACGCGCCTGCCTTGTTGGGCGTGTTCGATGAGCAGCGCATTGATCTCCTCTTGGGTGCTGCCGCTGCCGCCGGCGGCTTTGCCCACGCTGATTCGAACCGCGTCGCGCCGCGCCATGTCCAGCAGGCCCTCGGGCACGAGGCGATCGTGCAAAATGACATCGGCGTCTTGCAGCGCCCGCAGCGCTTTTAAGGTGAGGAGTTCCGGATCACCCGGTCCTGCGCCCACCAGCGTCACTTCGCCGGCGCGGCGCGGCGCGGTCGAGGTTCTTGCCAGCAACTGCTGCGCGACGGCCTGCGCGCCGCGAGCGTCGCCTTCGATGAAACGCCGAGCCGCCGCACCGTCCACGATGTTTTCGAAGAACCGCCGCCGCTCATCGGTGTTTGCCAAGCGCCGGCGGGCGCTGTGCCGCAGAGCGCGAAGCCACAGCGCCAGTTCACCGATTTTTTTCGGAATCACGGCCTCCAGCCGTTCGCGTAAGCGGCGGGCCAATACCGGCGATGTGCCTCCTGTCGAAACCGCCACCAGCACCGGGTCCCGATCGATGATGGCGGGTACGATGAAACGCGAGGCTTCGCGATCATCGACGACGTTCACGGGAATACGGCGCGCTTCGCTCAAAGAAGCGATCCAGCGATTCACGGCGCGGCGCGAGGTGGCCACGATGACGAGGCGTGCGCCATCAAGATCATCGGGAACGAATTCGCGAACCGCCAAATTGATCTTGCCGGCTGCGGCGCGCGCCTGAAGCTCCGGATGCACGCCAGGCGCAACCAAAGTGATGAGTGCGCCGCTGCGCTCGAGCAGCGCCACTTTGCGCAGCGCCACCTCGCCGCCGCCGACCACCAGCACCCGCTGCGCGGTGAGATCGAAGAAAACCGGAAAGTAGTTCACTTGAGGAATCCTGCCTGCGGGCGCGCATGCAGGCCGCACTCGCGCGACTCGCTGAGCTCCCACCACCAGCGGCCCGAACGCTGGTCATCGCCGGGCTGCACGGCGCGGGTGCAGGGCGCGCAGCCAATACTGGGGAAACCCATGTCATGCAACGTGTTGTACGGCAATCGCTTGCGGCGAATGTACTCCCAAATTTCTTTTTCGGTCCATTCGAGCAGCGGACTGACTTTGTGCAGGCCGTATTCGCCATCCCAGGCCACGGGCGCCGCCATGGCGCGACCGGCCGACTGGCTGCGCCTGATGCCGGTGATCCAGGCGCCCCGGCCTGAGACCGCGCGCCGAAACGGCTCCACTTTGCGGATCGCGCAGCATCCGCGACGCTGATCGATGCCGTCTCGAAATCCGTTGATGCCGTTCGCGCCCGCCCAACCTTCCAGATCGGTTGCTTCGGGATAGTAGAAGCGCAACGCTCGTCCATAGCGTTGTTGCACGCGCTCGATCAGATCGTACGTCTCCGGATAGAGGCGTCCGGTGTCGATGCTGAAAATCTCAATCTCGGACAGGGCCGCCTCGGATGGCGCCGCCGTTTGCTTACCTAACGCAGATCCCCAAATGAGATCGGTGAGAACCATCGACTCCGGGCCTAAGCTGTTGGCATAGCAGACATTTTTGAACTCTAGGAGAGCCGCGCTCAGTTGCGAAACGCTGTCCTTTACGCGCGCCTGCAATGCTTTCGAGAGTTCGAACATACTATAACTATAGGACCTGCCCCACTTTCGCAAAACGAACTCCGAAGCATGAGTACATGCCTGTTCGTGATGCGTCTTAAACCATTATGCTGTGCCGGCAGCACTTAACTTAAAGCCTCAACGCGCGGGATGGATCGATGAAATTCCAGCAATTGCGCTACCTCGTAGCGGTCCACGAAAGCGGATTGAACATCACCGCCGCCGCGCGGCAACTGCATACCTCACAGCCCGGCGTCAGCCGCCAGCTCAAATTGCTGGAGGAAGAACTCGGTTTCCAACTGTTCGAGCGCGAGGGCCGGGCGCTCACGCGCACCACCGCTGCGGGCGAGGAGATCATTTCGCGCGCGAGCAGCATCTTGCGTGAAATGCAAAATATCCGCCGCACGTCGGCGGAGCTGCGCAAAGCCGACGGCGGC
>DATHFW010000276.1:0-4588 GCA_035317945.1 Steroidobacteraceae bacterium
ACGACTGTGCCTGACAACGCTCATGTATAATTTGCCTCTCGTCTTGAATTGTCGCTCGGCGAAAGTCGCCGGCGAGCGCTAAAGGTTAGCTGACCCATGGTAAGTAAATCTGTGGGCTCCAGCCAGTTCCTACAAGTCCACCTTCAGCAACTGCCCCGATGTTGTTGCCGCACGTTTACCGGGTTACTATTACATATTATTCAACCAGTTAAGAAGTTATTATCATTAAAGGTCTAGATCTAATCGAAGGCTCTTCGACCAAGAAGCCCAAGCAGAAAGCGAAACTCTCTGCGGCCGTCGCGCGGTCATTGCGCGAAGGCACGCTCTGGGTTCTGGGTGCGCTCGCGTTGTTGCTGCTGTTGGCGCTTGTGTCCTATCACGATCACGATCGCAGTTTCTCGGATACCGGCGGGCCGGGTCCCGTCGGCAATTGGATCGGGCCGGTGGGCGCATGGGTGGCGAGTTTTTTCCTGCTGCTTTTTGGCCGTCCGGCCTATCTATTTCCCGTGATGCTGGCCTATGCCGGCTGGCTGGTCCACAAAGATCAGGCGCTGCCCGACAGCCGCGGGCGCATCAATACCTTATTGCGTGCCGTCGGGTTCGTGCTGACGCTGCTGACCAGCTGTGGTCTCGCCACGCTGCACTGGAGCGGGGTTGGATTGCCGAACAGCGCCGGCGGTGTACTCGGTGAACTCGCCGGCAGGGGCGGCGCCCGTGGCTTGAGTTTTCTCGGCGCCACGTTGTTGCTGCTCGGCTTGTGGTTGGCCGGTGTGGCGTTGTTTTTGGGCGTGTCGTGGTTTGAAGTGATGGACAAGCTCGGTGCGTGGGTGTTGAGCGCGATCGAGTGGACCAGAAGCCGCCTGGAGCAACGGCGCGAGCTCGCGTCCGGTCAGCTTCGCAAGCAGGCGCGCCAAGAAGTCGTGCGCGAGGAGCAGAAAAAAGTCGCCAGTCGACCGCCGCCGCGGATCGAAGCGCCGGCCCCGCTGCCGCAAAAAAGCGATCGGGTCGAACGCGAGCGCCAGGTGCCGTTGTTCGATGCGCCGAAGTCCAGCGAATTGCCGGCACTGTCCCTGCTCGATGAACCCGGTTCGCGCGAACAGTCCTACTCGGACGAAGCGTTGGAGGCCATGTCGCGGCTGGTGGAAATCAAGCTGCGGGATTTTGGTATTGAGGTCGAGGTGGTGGCCGTGCAGCCCGGACCTGTGATCACGCGCTTTGAGTTGCGTCCGGCGCCCGGCGTCAAAGTCAGCCAGATCAGCAATCTGGCCAAGGATCTGGCGCGCGCCTTATCGGCGATCAGTGTTCGTGTGGTGGAAATCATTCCCGGCAAATCCGTGGTGGGGTTGGAGATTCCCAACGAGAAGCGCGAGATCGTGACGTTGGGCGAAATCATCAAATCCAAGCCCTACGATGAGGTCGGCTCGCCGTTGGCCCTCGCGCTCGGCAAGGACATCGGCGGCGTGCCCATCGTCGCGGATCTGGCTCGCATGCCGCACTTGCTCATCGCGGGAACCACCGGGTCCGGCAAGTCCGTCGGCATCAACGCCATGGTCTTGAGCCTCGTCTACAAAGCGACCCCGGAACATGTTCGGATGATCATGATCGATCCGAAGATGCTGGAACTGTCGGTTTACGAAGGTATTCCGCATCTGTTGTCGCCGGTCGTGACGGACATGAAACAGGCTGCCAACGCACTGCGGTGGTGCGTGGCGGAAATGGAGCGGCGCTATCAACTCATGTCGGCGCTCGGCGTACGCAACATCGGCGGCTTCAATCGCAAAGTGAAGGACGCCGCCGACAGCGGCAAGCCGATCAAAGACCCGATCCGCATGCAAAAAATCGCGCAAGGCGTGCCCGGCGTGGTTGAGGAAGATGTGCCGGAGCTGACCTCCCTGCCTTTCATCGTGGTCATCATCGATGAACTCGCGGACCTCATGATGATCGTCGGCAAAAAGGTGGAGGAGCTGATCGCCCGGCTGGCGCAAAAGGCGCGAGCATCCGGCATCCATCTGATATTGGCCACGCAGCGCCCGTCGGTGGATGTCATTACGGGATTGATCAAGGCCAATATCCCGACACGCATTGCATTCCAGGTCTCGGCGAAAGTGGATTCGCGCACGATTCTGGACCAGAGCGGTGCCGAGTCGCTGCTCGGCCACGGCGACATGCTGTACCTGCCTCCGGGCACATCGATTCCGACACGCGTGCACGGCGCATTCGTCTCGGACCAAGAAGTGCATCGTGTGGTGGCGGGGTTGAAGTCCGCCTCGCCGCCGGTCTATATCGACGAAATCCTGGAGGGCCCGCGCAATCCCATACCGGGATTTCCGTCGGACGAGGAGGAGGCCGGCGAAGGCGGTGCTGCCGACGCGGAAGCGGATCCCTTGTACGACGAAGCGGTGCGCATCGTCACCGAGACGCGCAAGGCGTCGATTTCCGGCGTCCAGCGACGCCTCAAAATCGGCTACAACCGCGCGGCACGGTTGGTGGAGGCGATGGAGGCGGCAGGACTCGTGGGTCCGCTGCAGTCGAATGGCAATCGAGAAATCTACGGCAACGCGCCGCCCGAGGTATGACATCGATGGTTCATAAGACAGTTACCGTCGCGCTGCTGGGTTGCCTGTTGTCGCTGTTGAGCGGAGCAGGGGCCTTCGCTTCGCCGACGACGGAAGTCGAAAAGTATTTGAGCGGCCTTGCCACCTGGTCTGCCGAGTTCACCCAGACCATCGATGACGGTCACGGCAAGGTGATGCGCAGCGCCGCCGGAAAACTGTCCTTGCAAAAACCTGGGAAATTTCGCTGGGACTATTCGCAGCCGTCAGAGCAATTGATATTGGCGGACGGCAAGCAGATCTGGTTTTACGACAAGGATCTGCAACAGGCCAATGTGCGCGACATGGATGCCAGTCTGGCCAACACGCCGGCGGTGCTGCTGTCCGGCAGCGGATCATTGAGCAGCCAGTTCGACGTCACGCCCTTGCCGCCGAGCGATGGCCTGGAGTGGTACCAGCTGATCCCGAAGCACCCTGACACCGACTTTCAACTGGTGCGGATCGGATTTCGCCATGGCGATCTGGCATCGATGTTCCTCGCGGACAAACTGAATCAGATCACGCAGTTGACCTTCAGCAACCCGAGCCGCAATGCGAAATTTGCCGCTGACCTGTTTACTTTCGTGCCGCCGCCGGGCGTCGATGTGATTGGACGCGCCGCCAAGTGACGGTCGGCGACGGCACGTATCGGCCGCTGGCCGATCGATTGCGTCCGCAGTCTCTCGACGAGTATGTCGGCCAGTCGCACCTGTTGGGGCAGGGCGCGCCGCTGCGCCGGGCGTTGGAGTCCGGTCATCCGCATTCGATGATTCTTTGGGGACCGCCCGGAACCGGAAAAACGACGCTGGCACGCTTGGTTGCCCAGGGCGCGAATGCGGAATTCGTCGGGCTCTCGGCGGTGCAGGCGGGAATTAAGGATATTCGTGCCGTGGTGGAGCAGGCGCGCAGTTTGCGCGGTACGCGGGGCACGGTCTTATTCCTCGACGAGGTACACCGCTTCAACAAGGCGCAGCAAGACGCGTTTCTTCCCTATGTCGAGGACGGAACGCTGATCTTCATCGGCGCGACGACCGAGAATCCGTCGTTTGAAGTCAACAACGCCTTGCTGTCGCGTGCGCGCGTCTACGTGCTGAAATCCCTGACCACCGATGATCTGGGCAAACTCCTCGATCGCGCCCTGGCGGATCGGGAACGGGGTTTAGGTACATTGAATCTGCAAGTGGACGGGGGCGCGCGCGAGCTGTTGTTGGCGGCCGCCGACGGCGATGCGCGGCGCATGCTCAATTTATTGGAGACTGCCGCGGACTTGAGCGCGCCCGACGCCGCCGGCCGCCGGCTCGATGTCGATACCATGCGCGCGGTGATCGGCAGCACTTACGTGCGCTTCGACAAGGGCGGCGAGAATTTCTACGACCAGATATCGGCGCTGCATAAATCGGTTCGCGGCAGCGATCCGGACGCCGCGCTGTACTGGCTGTGCCGCATGTTGGCCGGCGGCTGCGATCCAATGTATGTGGCGCGCCGCGCGCTGCGCATGGCGAGCGAAGACATCGGCAATGCCGACCCCCGAGCAATGACCATGGCATTGGAAGCGTGCGCGGTTTATGAGCGCCTGGGCAGTCCCGAAGGCGAGCTGGCGATTGCCCAAGCCATCGTGTTCATGGCGTGCGCCGCCAAGAGCAACGCCGTCTACGCCGCATTCAACGCGGCAACCGAGGATGCGACCAAGTTGGGATCGCTGGAAGTTCCGTTGCACCTGCGCAATGCGCCGACGCGACTGATGAAGGAAATCGGCTACGGCAAAGGCTATCGATATGCGCACGACGAGCCCGGCGGCTATGCCGCCGGGGAGCGCTATTTTCCGGATGAGATGCCGGACCGCAGGTACTATGTGCCCGTCACCCGCGGGCTGGAAATCAAAATCGGAGAAGCGCTGGCCGCGCGCCGCGCACGCGATGCGAAGATGCCGGAGACCGGTAAACCTTGATCAATTGCAGAGGATTCCAGAGTGCTTGACCCCAAGCTGCTGCGCAGCG
>DATHFW010000277.1:0-2815 GCA_035317945.1 Steroidobacteraceae bacterium
CAGGTGCATCCGCTGCCGGAGGAAGAGGAATACTTGCTGGCGGTCGTACGCCATTATTTTCCGGCTTTGAGCGCCCTGACACGCAGCGACATCACGGAGCGCTTTGCCGGACTTCGTGTCCTGCCCGCGGCCACGCAAGCGGCCTTCGACCGGTCGCGTGAGACCATATTCACCACGGATCGAGACCCACGCCCACGCGTTCTGGGCATCTATGGCGGCAAACTGACCGGGTGGCGGGCGGCCGCAGCCCATGTGATGCAGCGCATCAGCCCCTCTTTGCCGGCTGCGGCACGCAAAGCCGAAACGGATCTGTTGATTTTGAGGAGACCGATATGAAGAGGAATGCCGCGGGGCTGATCGTGATGGCGTTGTTTGCAACGCTGACGCACGCGGAGGACTACTTGAGCCCGACCGACGAGCGTGTGCGCCTATCGCTGGGGGCGGTGCGCCTCTCGAACAAAACCGACTTTCAGATCGACAGCTCCGCGGGGGTTCTCGGCACGCCGATCAACGCGGAAGACCAATTTGGATTGGATAAGTCCGACTACCAAGCGAAGATCGAAGCCATGGTGCGCGTCGGCGAGCGGCATCGCCTGCGATTCGATTATTTTTCGCTGGATCGCACCGGCCACCTCGAGCTGACCCAGCCCATCGTGTTTCGCGACGTGGTCCTGCAACCCGGCGACCCGCTGAACTCCGACCTGTCGATACGCACCTTCGGCATCACGTACGAATATTCCTTTCTGCACAGCGATCGATTCGAACTGGCGGCTGCGATCGGCATCCACGACACCGACATCTCCGCGCGCGCGCGCGTACAGACGCAGGCGCGGCATGTGGATCAGACCGAAGATCAAGCCGGTCCCGTTCCGACGCTGGGATTCGACGCGACCTACGTGCTGAGCAAGCGATTTTATTTCGACGCCCGCGCCCAGTACCTCAGAGTTCGCATCAACGACCTCGATGGTTCTCTGGGCATTTACGAAGTGGATGGTGTGTACCGCCTGCGTCCCAACATCGCCTTCGCGGTCGGCTACTCTTCCTTGCGGGCGCGCTTGACCTCGGCGCAGCCCAAGCAGGGGGGATTTTTCAACTTCAATTCGAGCGGTCCGGAGATTTTCGTCAGAGTCGCTTTTTAAGGAGTGCTGGACTCCGCAGAGAACTCGACCCGGTTGTTCGCTGCAGCAACGCGGTTCCACTCGCCGGCGGTGAGGCTGTCGGTGCGGGTCGGATACGGTGTGGCGGCGTGCGTCGTGCCGGTACTTTCCAGCGCAACGGTGATCGCGCCTGAGGTGCGTTGACGCACCCCTGCGACGAGATTCGCAAATGCCAGCGACTGCCGCTGCTGACCCGACAGCGCTTCATCCAGGGGATTGCCGATCATGTCGCATCGATTGATGGGCAATGTCGGCACCGCGGGTGCATAGCCGTCGGTGGCATTGCCGCTCAGGCAAAACAGTCCCGCCGAACTGGAAATCTTCACCACCCCGTGAAACGACTGCGCCTCGAGTTTCGTCAGCACTTCCCGCAGCACCTCGAGCCGGCTGCGATCAAAAGCGATTTCGCCATACGGCACGGATTCAATCCGCGGCGGTATGGCTGAAACTGAGGAACTGGCCGCCGCAGATTGGCCGGTGTTCGCCGTCGCCAGCGCAGTCGTAAGGTCTTTCACTGCCGTATTCAGATCGACTCGCGCATGCTGCAATTCGGCGTTGGCGGATTGCAATCCCGCGATCTCGGCATGCGCGCGCGCCAGTTCATTGCGCGACGCCAACCAGCTCGCCGCGAACGCGACGGCCACGGCGAAGACCGCCACTACCGCAGTCGCCCAGGGCCATACGGGTTTCGGCGGCACGGGCGGCGGCGCAATGGGATCGGGACCCTGCAGCGGCATGGCATTGCGAACATCGCTGACGATGCGTGCCGAGAAGCTATCGAGGCTGGCGACGATGAAGCGGCGAATGTCCACTGCTTGATCCTTCACCGCCGATTCAAGCCGGCGTCCCCAGTCAACGGCGCCGCCGCCGGCGGTGATTCGCGGCGGCGGCCTTTCTACGGCCATGCCGGAGTCCAGTTCCACAGGCTGCAACGCGGGCTCCGCCATATCGCGTCGATCCGGCAACAAATGCAGCTCGTACAATACTTTCGACACATCGACGGGCCGAACTTGTTTCGGCAACACGCCCATCGCGCCGAGGGCGCGTGCCTGACCGACGTACAGTTCGCCCTCCTGCGAGGTGTACATCATGATCGGGATCATGGCGGTCTGGGGATTTCCCTTGATCGCCTTCACCGCCTGCAGCCCATCCATCCCCGGCATGAGATGGTCCATGAAAATGGCATCGGGACGATTGCTTTTTAGGTATTCAATCGCCTGCTCGGCCGACTCGGCCATGTCGACCTCGATGTCGTACTTCTCGAGCATGCGGCTCAAAATGACCCGAGCTGACTTGGAGTCGTCGACCACCAATGCGCTTTTGCGGGCCATGGGATTAGTGTAGCGCAGTCCTTAAAAGCGCTGGTCATCGCCCCATCGCCGTCATGCCCGTCGCGTATCCGCGACGCGCAACCGTGCCTCTTCGGCCTTAAGCCTTGCGCTTGGGCGTTGAGCTGGAGGCGGACCCGCGCAAACTTACGCGGGATCCGCGCTCTGCGATTCCTTGTTCTGGGAAATCCAGGTCAACGCGGATTCAACGTCGGCGAGTTCACTGGCCGTGAATCCTTCGATTCTCACACCCGTGGCCTCCGCCTTCTTCTTGGCGAGCTCGGCGGCGGCAACGGTATGTACCCACACCAAACCGCGGCGCACCTTGGC
>DATHFW010000278.1:0-7819 GCA_035317945.1 Steroidobacteraceae bacterium
AGCGCCCCGTCATGGACGCGATCGCCGACGATTTGGCCGATCAGATCATCGTCACCGACGACAATCCGCGTTCCGAGGATCCGCAGGCCATCACGGCCGGCATTGTCAGCGGCATCAAATCCCATGCGGTGCGAGTCATTCACGATCGCGGTGAAGCCATCGCCACGGCGCTGCGAGAAGCGCAGGCAACGGATGTGGTGTTGATCGCCGGCAAAGGCCATGAGGATTACCAGATCTACGGTGAGACGCGGCGCTCCTTCAGCGATCGCAGCGAAGCGCTGCGCTACTTGGGAGCTGCCGCATGAAGCGCACAATGGGCGATGCTGCGCGGGTAGTCGGCGGCCGGTTGGTGGGGGAGGACCGCCCCTTCGGCTGCGTATCCACCGACAGCCGAACGTTGAAACCCGGCGCGCTGTTCGTGGGCCTGCGTGGCCCGAATTTCGACGGAACGGCATTTGTTCAAGCGGCGGCGGCGCACGGCGCGATCGGCGCTCTCGTTGAACGCGAAACTCCGGGCGGCTTGCCGCAAGTGGTGGTGGCGGACGCGCAGCGCGCGCTGCAGGAGATGGGCCGAAGCTGGCGCACCGGCTTCACCTTGCCGGTGGTCGCGGTTGCGGGCAGCAACGGCAAGACCACCGCCAAGGAAATGACCGCCGCCATTTTATCGCGCATGGGTCTTTGCATGGCGACGCACGGCAATCTCAACAATCACATCGGCGTCCCGGTCACGCTGATGCGCTTGGAATCCGCGCATCGCAGCGCGGTGATCGAGATGGGCGCCAATCGCGTCGGCGATGTGGCCGAGCTGATGCGTCTCGCGCAGCCCACCGTGGGATTGATCACCAACGCCGGCGCCGAGCACTTGGAAGGATTCGGCGATCTGGATGGTGTGGCGAAAGGCGAGGGTGAAACCGTGTCCTGCCTGAAGACCGACGGCACCGCCGTCATCAACGCCGATGATACGTATGCCGGTTACTGGCGCGGTGTGTCCGGCGCGGCCCGCGTCGTGACTTTCGGCGTGCGCGCGCCCGCCGACTTCGCCGCGAAGAATGTCATTCAGGCCATCGAGAAGGGCGAGTTTGCGACGCGCTTCACGCTGGTCTGCCCGTTGGGCGAGCGCGCCATCATGCTGAAGGCGGGCGGTGCGCACAATGTCGGCAATGCCCTGGCAGCGGCCGCCGCCGCCGCCGCCGCCGGCGCATCACTCGAAGAGATTGCCGCAGGGTTAGCCGACTTTCGCGCGGTGTCCGGGCGCCTGCAGCTCAAACCCGGCACGCGCGGCAGTTGGATCATCGACGATTCCTACAATGCCAATCCCAGTTCGGTGCGCGCGGGACTGGAAGTGCTGCGTTCTCTTTCGGGCGTGACCTGGCTGGTCTTGGGCGACATGGCGGAACTCGGCGAAACCAGCCAGGACAGCCATGCCGACATGGGCACTTACGCGCGCGATTGCGGAGTCAAGCGGCTCTTTGCGCTCGGCCCTTTGAGCACCCGAGCGGTGGAGACATTCGGCTCGGGCGGGGAATGGTTTGCGGATGCCGAGTCGTTGATACGCCGTCTGCAAGCGGAACTATCTGCCGGTGTGACGGTATTGATCAAAGGGTCGCGCATCAATCGCCTGGAGCGCGTGGTGCAGGCGCTCACCGGCGTCGGCGTCGGAGCGAGCTGACATGTTGCTACTCCTGACTGAATATTTGGCGAGGTTCTACAGCGGCTTTCACGTATTCCAATATCTCACGCTGCGCGGAATTCTTGCCGCGGTGACGACGTTGCTCATGGCGCTGCTCATCGGGCCGCGGATGATTTCGCTGTTGAGCCGCTATCAGATCGGCCAGGTGGTGCGCACCGATGGGCCGAAATCGCACTTGCTGAAAACCGGCACGCCCACGATGGGCGGCGGATTGATCTTGGTCGCCATGGGCATCGGCACGCTGCTGTGGGCCGACCTGTCCAGCCGATTCGTGTGGGTGTTGTTGGGAACCACGCTGGCCTTCGGCTTGATCGGTTTCTACGACGACTATTTGAAACTCGTGGTCGGGAACTCGAAAGGCCTGGCGGCGCGCTACAAGTATTTGGCGCAGTCGGTCGCAGGTTTGGCCATTGCGGTGGCGCTGTACTGCATGCATCAGACGCCGTCCGAGATCTCTCTTTATGTTCCGTTCTTCAAGGCCGTGGCAATCCCGATGTCCATGATGGGGTTCCTCGTCTTCGCCTACTGCGTCATCGTCGGCACCAGCAACGCGGTGAATTTGACCGATGGTCTTGACGGCTTGGCGATCATGCCCGCCGTCATGGTCGCGGCGGCGCTGGGCGTCTTCGCCTATGTCACCGGCAACGTCAAATTCGCGATGTATTTGCAAATTCCCTATATCAATGGCGTCGGCGAGGTGCTGATTTTCAGCGCGACGCTGGTGGGCGCAGGACTCGGCTTCCTGTGGTTCAACTCCTATCCGGCGCAAGTCTTCATGGGCGACGTGGGCGCCCTGGCCATCGGCGCCTCGCTCGGCACGATCGCCGTCATCGTGCGCCAGGAATTGGTGCTGTTCGTGATGGGCGGCGTGTTCGTGCTCGAGACGGTCTCGGTCGTGCTGCAAGTCGCTTCGTTCAAATTGACCGGCAAGCGAATATTTCGCATGGCGCCCATCCATCACCACTTCGAGCTCAAGGGATGGGCGGAACCGAAAGTCATCGTGCGTTTCTGGATCATCAGCTTCGTGCTGGTGTTGGCGGGCCTTGCAACCTTGAAGATCCGATGATGAACAGTGTCGTCGTGGGGTTGGGCAAGACGGGCGCTTCCTGCGTGCGTTACCTGACGAGGCGCGGCGACCGCGTGAGCGCCACGGATTCGCGCGGCGCGCCGCCGGGACTCAAGGAGCTCGGCGATCTGGCGGCAACGGTCGACTTGCGCCTCGGCGGCTTTGATCTGTCGCTGCTCGAGGGCGCATCGCAAGTGCTGATGTCGCCCGGCGTGTCCCTCGATGAGCCGATCGCGAAAGCTGCGCGCGCCCGCGGAATCGACGTGTTGGGTGATGTGGAGCTGTTCGCGCGCGAGGTTCACGCGCCGGTCATCGGGGTGACGGGAACCAACGGCAAGAGCACGGTCACGACGCTGGTGGCCCGCATGGCGGCCGCCGCGGGACGACGCGTTCTCGCCGGCGGCAACTTGGGCGAGCCTGCCCTCGATCTGCTCGAGCAGCCCACGCCGGAGCTGTACGTACTCGAGTTGTCGAGCTTTCAATTGGAAACGACTTCGTCGCTGACTCTCAAGGCGGCCGTCGTCCTCAACGTCACGGCGGATCACTTGGACCGCTACCCGTCGGTCGCCGCGTATGCGCGCGCCAAGGGACGAATTCTTGCCAAGGCATCGACCGTGGTCTTGAACGCCGATGATCCGTGGGTGCTGGCCATGCGGGACCAGGCATACGACGGCGGCGCCGCGCGCACCGTGACCTTTTCCACGCAGCGCACCGATGTGGATTTCTCCCTGGAGCGCAGCGGCACGCAAATCTTTTTGGCGCGCCGCGGCGAGCGATTACTCGATATCGGGCGCATGAAAATCTCCGGCCTGCACAATGCGGCCAATGCGCTCGCGGCGCTGGCGTTGGGCGAGGCCGTGGGATTGCCGGATCGCGCCATGCTCGAGGCGCTCGAACAGTTTCCCGGATTGTCGCATCGAGCATCGTGGGTGGCCGATATCGGCGGCGTGCGCTACATCGATGACTCCAAAGGCACCAACGTCGGCGCGACCATCGCCGCGGTCGCCGGCATGGCCGGACCCTTGGTCATGATTGCCGGGGGCGAGGGTAAGGGGCAGGACTTCACGCTGTTGGCGGGCGCCTTTCGCGGCAAGGTGCGAGCGGCAGTGTTGATCGGCAAGGACGCGCCGGCCATTGCAGCTGCGCTCGCAGGCGTATGCAAGACCGAAACCGCGGCATCGATGGAAGCGGCGGTTGCCGCGGCACAGCGCATCGCCGCCGCCGGCGATACCGTGCTCTTGTCGCCGGCCTGCGCGAGCTTCGATATGTTTCGCGACTACGGTCATCGCGGCGATGTATTTGCCGCGGCGGTGCTGAAGCTCGAGGCGCCATCGCCATGAGTACCGCCACCATGTCCTACGGTATGCGCGCGCGGGAGCGAATGCCCTTCGCCTGGGACAACGTCACGTTGGGGTTGGTGGCAGCGTTGCTGTTGATCGGCTTGATCATGGTCACCTCCGCCTCCATGTCGATCGCCGCCCGCGACATGGGCGATCCGTTTTATTTTCTGGAGCGGCAATTCATTTTTACCATGGCGGGTCTGGCGTTCGCCTGGATGGTGACGCGCATTCCGACTGAGCTGTGGGACAAGTACGGACTGGCGCTGCTGCTGCTGGGCCTACTGCTGCTCATCCTGGTGCTGATTCCGGGCTTGGGCGCACGCGTCAACGGCGCGCGCCGCTGGCTCAGGATCGGCGTGCTGAATTTCCAGGTGTCCGAACTGGCCAAGGTGCTGGTGCTGACGTGGCTGTGCAGCTACTGCGTGCGCAAGCGTACGGAGCTGGAGAGCACGCTGCCGGGCCTGGCGAAGCCCTTCGCGCTGCTCTCCGTGACGGCGGTGTTGTTGCTGATCGAGCCGGACTTCGGCGCCGCGACCGTGCTGTTCGCCACCGGATTCGCCGTGCTGTTCATCGCCGGTGCGCGTCTGCGCTACGTGGCGCTGCTGGTAACGACCGCCGTGCTGGCGTTCGTGCTGCTGGCGCTGACGTCGCCTTATCGATTGAAGCGTCTGTTGATTTTCCTGCACCCCTTCGATGATCCGTTCAACGGCGGCTTTCAACTCACGCAATCCTTGATCGCCATCGGCCGCGGCTCCTGGTTCGGCGTGGGCTTGGGCAGCAGCGTGCAAAAGTTGTTCTACCTCCCGGAAGCGCATACCGATTTCGTGTTCGCGGTGCTGGCCGAGGAACTGGGGTTGGTCGGCGTGATGGGCGTGATTGCGCTCTTTGCCGCGCTCGTGTGGCGCGCGTTTCATATTTCGCGCATGGCGGCGCAGGCGGGCTTGCGTTTCCAGGCCTACCTCGCGACGGCCTTCGGCATCTGGTTGGGCCTACAGGCCTGCGTGAATATCGGCGTCAACATGGGCGTGCTGCCCACCAAGGGGTTGACCTTGCCGCTCTTGAGCTACGGCCGCAGCAGCCTGCTGGTCAGCCTCGCGTGGTTGGGCGTGCTCCTGCGCATCTATCACGAGGTCAAGTGCAGCTCGCGATCGGCGGTGACACGCGTGCCGGGAGGCAGCCGATGAACGCCGGTCCCGTGCTCATCATGGCCGGCGGCACCGGCGGTCATGTCTTCCCCGCGCTCGCCGTGGCGAAGGTGCTGCGCGCGCGCGGCGTTGGCGTGGTGTGGCTGGGCGTCCCGGGCAGCATGGAGTCGCGGCTGGTGCCGGCTCAAGGATTTCCCATCGAGTGGGTGCGCGTCGCGGGAATTCGCGGCAAAGGCGCCTTGACCTGGGCGCTGGCGCCGCTGCGCATCGCCAATGCCGTGGCGCAAGCCATCGGCGTACTGCGCCGCGTAAGACCCCGCTCGGTGTTGGGCGCGGGCGGTTATGTCAGTGGTCCCGGCGGCATTGCGGCCTGGTTGATGCGCATTCCCCTGCTCATCCATGAGCAGAACGCCATCGCCGGCATGACCAATCGATGGCTGGCGCGGTTGGCGACTCAGGTTCTGGAGGCGTTTCCCGGCAGTTTTGGTCCCCACGTGCAAGCCAGCACCATCGGCAATCCGGTTCGTGACGACATCGCGGCCCTGGCGTCCCCCGCACAGCGATTTGCCGGGCGCGGTGCGCGCGCGCGGCTGTTGATTTTCGGCGGCAGTCAGGGTGCGCAACGATTGAACGCCGTGCTGCCGCAGGCGCTGGCTCGCCTAAGTCCCGAGAGCCGTCCGCACGTCATTCATCAGACCGGCGAGCGCGGGCTCGAGGGGACGCGCGCGGCGTACGTCCAGGAAAACGTCGAGGCCGAGGTGCTGCCCTTCATCGAGGACATGGCCAAATCCTATGCGTGGGCGGACCTCGCGGTGTGCCGGGCCGGCGCGATGACGGTCGCGGAACTGCAGGCAGCCGGCCTTGGCGCGATCTTCGTGCCGTTGCCCATCGCCACGGATGATCATCAAACCAAGAATGCCGCCGTCATGGTCGGCGCCGGCGCCGCGCGCCTGATCCAGGAGCGCGATCTGACGCCGGAGTCCTTGAGCGGCATCATCGCGGAGCTCATCGCGGATCGAGCGCGACTGCTCAAAATGGCGGAGGCCGCGCGAAACGCGCGCGTCACGGATGCGGCTGTGCGGCTGGCGGATCTGTGCATCGCGGCGGGGACACGCGCCGGGGCACACGCATGAGCAAGGGCACACCCATACCTTCGGGCACGCGCATACCCTCGAACACGCGCATGCAGGACCGGATGCGGCGCATCCAGCGCATTCACTTGGTCGGCATCGGCGGCAGCGGCATGGGCGGGATTGCCGAGGTGCTGCTGAACTTGGGCTACGAGGTGCAGGGCTCGGATCTCAAAGGCAATGCCGTCACCGAGCGCCTCGCCCGCTTGGGCGTGAAAATTTTCATCGGCCATGACGAGAAGTACCTGGGTGAATCCGACGTGGTGGTGGTGTCGAGCGCGGTGAACCGCTCCAACCCGGAAGTGGCCGCCGCGCTGGCCAAGCGCATTCCCGTGGTCGCGCGAGCGGAAATGCTGGGCGAGTTGATGCGCTTTCGCTACTCGATCGCCGTCGCAGGCACGCATGGCAAGACCACGACCACGAGTTTGGTGGCGAGCGTGCTGGCCGAAGCCGGACTCGATCCCACCTTTGTCATCGGCGGCCGCTTGAAGAGCGCCGATAGCAACGCGCGTTTGGGCGCGGGACGCTATCTGGTGGCGGAAGCCGACGAAAGCGATGCCTCGTTCATGCACTTGCAGCCGATGATCGCCATCGTCACCAACATCGACAACGATCACCTCGCGACGCACGACGGCGATTTTGCCCGGCTCAAGCAGAGCTTCGTCGATTTCTTGCACAACCTGCCGTTCTATGGTCTGGCCGTGCTGTGCGGCGACGATGAGCATGTGGCCAGCATCCTGGAAGCCGTGGGCCGCCCCTATGTCACGTATGGTTTCGGCGAGGGTGCGGATATTCGCGCGGTCAACGTGCAGCGTCTTGGCCTGCAATCCCGCTACGAGGTGCTGCGCGCCGATCGCGCGCCGCTGACCGTCACCATCAACTTACCCGGCCGCCACAATGTATTGAACTCGCTGGCCGCGGTGGCCGTGGCCAGCGAACTGGATATTCCCGACGAGGCGATCCAGCACGCCCTGGCAAACTTCCAGGGCATCGATCGGCGCTTGCAGCAGCTCGGCGAAATCCAGTGGCCGGGCGGCCGCGCCTTGATCGTGGATGACTATGGCCATCATCCGACGGAAGTGGCCGCGACCCTCGAGGCGGCGCGTCAGGGCTGGCCGACCAGACGCTTGGTGCTGGTGTTTCAGCCGCATCGCTATACGCGCACGCGGGATTTGCTGGACGACTTCGGACGCGTGCTCGGCGAATGCGACGTGCTCTTGGTCACGGAAGTGTACGCAGCCGGCGAAGCGCCGATCGCCGGCGCCGACGGGCGCGCCATTTGCCGCGCCGTACGCAGCCGCGGGCTGATGGAGCCGGTGTTCGTCGAAAGCGTCGATGATCTGGCCGAGTCGCTGCGTGCCGTGCTGCATGACGGCGATGTGGTGCTGACCATGGGCGCAGGCAATTTGGGCGCCGTGGCGCAGGATCTGAAGCGCCGCTTCGCGGCC
>DATHFW010000279.1:0-2076 GCA_035317945.1 Steroidobacteraceae bacterium
GACGGCGAACTGAAATCACATGTGCGATCTTGTGTGCTGAAAAATAATCAAGCCTGGGTGGTGCTCAAATTCGGCGGCACCAGCGTGTCTTCCGCCGCCAATTGGCAAAATATCGCCGAGGTGGTGCGCGCCCGGATCGCCGCTTCATTCCGACCGGTGATCGTGCATTCCGCGCTCTCCGGCATCACCGATCGCCTCGAGTCATTGCTGACAGCCGCCGCCGTTGGAACGCATGCCGGCGTCCTCGAGCAAATCGAAGCCCGGCACCGCGAACTCGCGCGCAATTTAGGCATCGTCCCCGACCTCAAGTTCGAGGAGTTCATGCGCGAGTTGGCTGAGGCGGCGGACCGTCTGGCGCACGGCGACGTCCTCACCGACGCGCTTCGCGCGCGGGTGATGTCCATGGGCGAACTTCTCGCAACCACGTTGGGAGCCGTCTTCTTGAATGCCCAGGGGATAGCGACGGCATGGGCCGATTCGCGCCGCGTGCTGCGTGCGGATTCGCGCCCCGGTGCGACCATGAAATCCAGCCTGCTGTCGGCCACCTGCGATTTCACGCCGGACTTAGGCCTGCAGACCCAGTGGCAGGCGCTCGATCAAGTCGTGATCACGCAGGGCTTCATCGCCGCAAACGAGGCGGGCGAAACGGTGCTACTCGGCCGCGGCGGATCGGATACCTCGGGAGCGTATTTCGCGGCCAAGCTCGGCGCCGCGCGCCTCGAAATATGGACCGACGTGCCCGGACTGTTCAGCGCCAATCCGCGCGCAGTGCCCACCGCTCGGCTGCTGCGCGCCCTGCACTACGATGAGGCGCAGGAAATCGCCAGCAACGGCGCGAAGGTGCTGCATCCGCGCTGCATATTGCCGGTGCGGCAGTACAAAATTCCTTTGCATGTGTATGCCACGCAGGCACCGGGCCTCGAAGGCACCATCGTCAGCGCCAATGTCGGCGACAGCGCCGCACAGCTCAAGGCGATTGCCATCAAGAAGGGCATCACCCTGGTTTCGATGGAAAGCCCGGGCATGTGGCATCAGGTGGGCTTCCTGGCGGATGCCTTCCAGATTTTCAAGCGGGAGGGCATGTCGGTGGACCTGGTTTCTACATCGGAGACCAATGTCACCGTATCGCTCGATCCCACCGCCAACACGCTCGATGCGGCGGCGGTCGACCGCCTGACCTCTGCGCTGGGTGAGCTGTGCCGGGTGCAGATATTGGGGCCGTGCGCCTCGCTGAGCCTGCTTGGCCATAATATTCGCGGCATCCTGCACGAGTTGGGATCGGCCTTCGAGCTGTTCCAGGATCAGAAGATCTACCTGGTCACGCAAGCCGCAAACGATCTGAACTTCACCTTCGTCATCGACGAATCCCAAGGCGATCGCCTGGTGCAGCAGCTGCACGAGCGCCTGATTCAAGGCATCGGCTCGGACAAGGTCTTGGGACCCACCTGGCAGCAGTTATTTTCCGAGGCGCCGCGCGCCGCGCAGGCGGCCAACTGGTGGGAGGATGCGCATAAGCGGCGCCGCCTGCTGGAAATCGCCGCGCGCGAATCGGCCGCTTTCGTGTACGACACCGCAACCTTGAGCGAGGCCATCGCGGCGGTGCTGCAAGTCCGCTCGGTGAAGCGCTGGGCGTATGCCATGAAGGCCAATTGGCATCCGGAAATTCTGCGGCGCGTGCATGCGGCGGGCCTGATCTTGGAGTGCGTATCGCAGGGCGAGCTCGAGCATGTGTTTGCCACGATCCCCGGTCTCGATCCCGAGCGCGTGCTGTTCACCCCGAATTTTGCGCCGCGCGGGGAATACGAATACGGCTTCGCCAAGGGCGTGCGCGTCACCTTGGACAATCTCTACCCGCTGAAAATGTGGCCGGAGATGTTTCGCGGCAAAGAGGTATTTCTGCGCATCGATCCGGGTTTCGGCCGCGGTCATCACAGCCATGTGCGCACCGCCGGAGTGCACTCGAAATTCGGTGTGCCGCTGGCCGAGGCGGATGAGTTCGCCGCGCTGGCATCGAACGCCGGCGTTCGGGTGACGGGTCTGCATGCGCACACCGGCAGCGGCATTTTCGATGTGGCC
>DATHFW010000280.1:0-3980 GCA_035317945.1 Steroidobacteraceae bacterium
GTACAGCGTCGAGCCGCTCTCCACCGTCGGATGGCGCTTTTTGCCGCGGATGAGATGCCCGCTGGCATCCCGCGGCAGCGACAGCGCACCCAAAGTGACGCCCTGGTAAATCTTGACGCCATCGCCGATGTGCGTGGTCTCGCCGATCACCACACCGGTGGCGTGATCGATGAAAAAGGCGGCGCCGATGGTCGCGCCCGGATGAATGTCGCAGCCGGTCTTGGAATGCGCCCACTCCGTCATGATGCGCGCCATCATCGGCACCCCTAAGTCGTATAGCGCATGCGCGATTCGGTACACGCTGACCGCGAGCACGCCGGGGTAGGCGAGAATGATTTCGTCCAGATTCAGCGCCGCAGGATCGCCGTCGAAAGCCGCCTGCACGTCGCGTATCAACAGACCGCGGATCTGCGGCAAGCGCAGCAAAAAGATCTCCGCCAGCTCATGCGCACGCGGCGCACACTCGCCTAATTCCGGGGGCGCCGTTTCACGCTCCCGGCCGTAGCACAGACAATGCTCCATTTCGCGCTCGAGCTTCGGCAGCAAGGCCGCAGCCATTTGCTCGACATGCTGGCTCAAGTTGCCGGCATTCAAGTCCTGCCGGCCGAAGTAGCCGGGGTACATCAGGTCGAGCACCGACTCCAGGATTTCAACGATCGCCTCGCGCGACGGCAGATAGCGCTGCGAAATGCGGCGCGCGCGCTCATCGCCAAGATAGCTGTCGAGCAACTCGCCGGCGACTTGCTCGAGTGCCGTCGTTTGCGACTTCTTTGAGGCCGTGGCGTTCATGCGATTCCTTAAGTGACCGCCTGCATCTTCTCGACTTCTTCGAACAGCCCTTCGAACAGCGCGCCCGACAAGTAGCGCTCGCCGGCATCCGGCAGAATCACCACAATGACCTTGCCTTTGTTATTGGGATCTTGCGCCAAACGCACCGCCACCGTCATGGCCGCGCCGCACGAGATGCCCGATAGGATCCCCTCTTCGCGCGCCAGGCGACGCGCCATGGCAATGGCTTCCTCGTTGGTCACTTGCTCGACGCGATCGACCAGGGACATGTCCAGATTATGAGGAATAAATCCCGCACCGATGCCTTGAATCTTGTGCGGCGTCGGCGTCAACGCTTCACCGGCACGCGTTTGGGTAATGACCGGCGAGGCGGTCGGCTCCACCGCGACGGTCACGATTTTTTTGCCGCGCGTGTTTTTGATGTACCGCGATACGCCCGTCAGCGTGCCGCCGGTGCCCACACCGCTGACGAAAATATCCACCTTGCCGTCGGTATCATCCCAAATTTCCGGGCCTGTGGTCTTCTCGTGAATGCGCGGATTGGCGGGATTTTCAAACTGCTTCATCAGCACATATTTTTGCGGATCGGCCGCGGCCAATTCTTCGGCCTTGGCGATCGCACCCTTCATGCCCTTCGCGCCCGGGGTCAAAACCAACTTCGCACCCAGCGCTGCGACGACCTTGCGCCGTTCCATCGTCATGGTGTCCGGCATGGTGAGCACGCAGCCGTAGCCGCGCGCGGCGGCCGCGTAGGCCAGCGCGATGCCGGTGTTGCCGCTGGTGGCTTCGACGATCGACCCGCCGGGTTTAAGCGTGCCGCGCTCCTCGGCGTCCCAAACCATCGCCGCCCCGATGCGGCATTTCACGGAGTAGGCCGGATTGCGGCCTTCGATCTTGGCCAAGATGGTGGCGCCGCTTTGGCCGTCGAGGCGGTTGATGCGTATCAGCGGCGTGTGGCCGATGGATTTGGTATTGTCCTCGAAAACATGCATGTAGCACCTCGTGCACGAAACTCTTAAGGCTGATGGGGGATTTTCCTCCTAAGCAGAGGATAAATGCCATAGCAGTTTGTTATGAGCGGGTGTCAGCCCGTTATAAGCGCAAGGAACCTGCCTGCTACGCGCTCGGGATCATCGACAAGGGTTGCGGCCGGCCGACGACGAAACCCTGCACGAAGTCGATGCCCATTCCCGTCACGGTATCGAGTGCCCACTGATCCTCGACGTGCTCGGCGACCACACGGAAATTCAAGCTGCGCGACAGCTCGATCATCGCCGCAACCATGGCTTGATTCACCGAGTCCCCGGCGAGGTTCTTGATGAAGGAGCCGTCGATCTTCAGATAGTCCATCGGCAAAGTCTTCAAGGTCGAGAATGAACTCAAGCCGCTGCCGAAATTATCGAGAGCGAATTCGCAGCCCATGCCGTGCAGCACGGCAATGAAACGCTGCGCGTGATCGAGGTTGGCGACGACCGAGCTCTCCGTCACCTCGAAGCAGATGTCGGTCGGGCTCGCACCGGTGTGATCGAAACAGTCGACCACGAATTCCAAGAACTCGGTATCGCCCAGCGTCTGGCCGGCAATGTTGATCGCGACGCTGCGTCCCGGCGGCAACTTCAAGCCGCCGCGGCCGAGCGCGGCGAACACCGCCTGCACCACCCACCGATCGACGTGCGGCATCAAGCGATATCGCTCGGCCGCCCGGATGAATTCCGCCGGGGGCTCTGCCGGCTGGCCGTTCTCGGATGCGAGGCGCACGAACACCTCGAGCGCCGGACCGCTCACACCGCCGGCCCGGGCATGCACGATGGGTTGGAAGTAGAGTTCGAATTTGTTGTCGCGCAGCGCGCCCTGCAATTTGAGCAGCCAGTGAATTTCGCCGCTATGCCGCGCACTCGCCTCCTCGCGGGCCGAGTAAACGTGGACGTGCAAGCCGCCCTGTTTCTTCGCCACATAGCAGGCGGAGTCGGCGGCATTCATGATGTCTTCGATGGTACCGCTGTCGCGTCCGATTTCGACCAGACCGATGCTGACGCCGACGTTGAAGATCTTGTCCTTCCAGACAAATCGAAAATCGTTGACCGAGCGGACGACGTTGTCGGCAATTTGGCGCGCCTTTTCCAAGGGGCATCCGACCAGGAGCAGCGCGAACTCATCGCCGCCGATGCGCCCCACGGTATCCGAATCGCGCACCGCATCTTTGATGAGCGAGGCGATCTCGCGCAGCATGTTGTCTCCCGCGGTGTGGCCGCAGGTATCGTTGACGACTTTGAAGTGATCCAAATCCAGATAGCAGAGCGCGTGGCCGATGTCGCTGGTAAGGGCTGAGTCCGTGGCTTCCTGCAGCCGCCGTTCGAATTCGCGCCGGTTCACCAACCCGGTGAGGGCATCGTGGCTCGCTTGATAGGTCATTTGCCGCGTCAGTCCGCGCAACTCGCTGGTGTCATGCAGCACCAGCACCAATCCTGAAATTTCCTTGCCCTCGAACTTCAAGGGCGAAACGCTGATCTCCACGAATCGCTCCGCACCGGCGTTCGCGGGCACCAGCAGCGCGCGTCTTCCCGCGATCAATTGACCGGTGGTCGTCAGCGCCTTGTGCACCGGATCGCCGAGCGATCGCCGATCGTTCTCATCCACCAGCGTGGCAACCTCAGGAAAAGTTTTGCCCAACACATGGGTGACTTGCTGACCCAGCAATAGCTCGGCCGAGTGATTGATGTAGTCGATGCGCCCTTCGGCATCGACGGTGATCACGCTCTCGCCCATGGCATCGAGCGTCGCCATGGCGCGCGGCTTCTGCGAAACCACAGCCGGGATGGCGCCGGGCATCATTTCAAGCGCCGTGAGCAGGAGTGCAGGCTCCCCCGAACTGTCGATCACAGTGCTCGAGAGCTCCACCCGTGTGACTTGCCCTTGCGGGTCCATGAGCTCAATCTCGTAGCGCTCCGCCGCCGATTCACCGGTCAGCCGCCGCCGCAGATTGTTGTCGACCAAGTCGACATATTCCGGAGCGATAAATTCGGTCAGCGGTCTGCCGACCACATCCGCTGCCTTCATGCCCAGCAGCGCCAGGAAGCGCGCGTTGGCGAAGAGAATCACTTTGCGGTGCACGAGCACCGCGTCATGCACGGTCTCGACCAAACGCTGCAACAAATGTTCGCGATCCTGGAGCTGCGTGCCGCGCAGCTCCA